>DOUW01000300.1:7714-10450 GCA_003520365.1 Massilia sp. | reverse complement strand
CGCCGTAGCGGAAGCGCCCGCGCTCGGCCAGCAGCGCACGCCAGGCCGGCGGAATCGCTACCCGGTAACCGTCGACCTCGAGCGGCGGCAGCGCCAGCACGCGCGCGTCGCCATGCGGCGCCAGGCCCATCACCTTGCCCTCGTTGCCTTCGCCGGGAAAGAGTGCCTGCGTCAGCAGGAAATAGAACATGCCCAGGCCGACGAGCCGGGTGTCATCACGGTCCCACAGCTGCTTGCCGATGCAGGTCACGCGTTCGCGGTTGGCGACGTAGAACGAGGACACTTCGCGCCAGTCGCCCGGCACGCCGGCCGCGCCATCCCAGTGTTCGGTGAAGTCCGCCACCGGACTGCCCTGGCCGTCGACGACCATGACTGCCGCTTCGCGAAACGGCGACGGGTGGAAGACGCTGTACAGGTGAGCCAGGTGGTGCGAGATGCGCGCGCGGCGGCAGTCCGGCGCCAGCACCAGGGTGTCCGCCAGCTCGGCCTCGTAGCTGGCCAGGGCCGCGATCTCGGCATCCGACGAGTAGCACTCGACCAGCACCTCGACCGGGCGCTCGAGGCCGGGCAGGGCGGGACGATAGTGCTGGCGCAGGTCGCCGGGCTTGCCCCAGTGGTGCTTGTGGCGGGTGAGCCTTTCCTTTTGAATCGCCCATGCCAGCTGGGAGCCGTGCATCAGGCAGATGCTGGCGTCCTGGGTACGGTTAATGCCGAGCACGACTGGGCCGAGCACGGCCGGGCCGAGGAAAGCAGGGGCGGAGGCATCGTTCATCGTCTTCTCCTGTATTTTTGTAGGGTGCTGTTTTGTAGCGATGGGGCGATCCAGCCCTACTTTGAGCACGATGAGCTGCCATTAGTTCGGTACGGTTTTTCGCGCGTGCGCGGGTCTGCGCATTTGCCTGCGCATGAAACCTGGCGCCGCCGCCGCGGTCTTAGGGTTTGGTTGACACTGGCAAGCGAGGACATCATGGCGCAAGCGAATCCGGCCGGGGCCGGCCAGCCGACGCCGCAGGGCGAGGGGCCATCGCCGGACGGCCGCGCGGGCGGCGGCACGCAATTCCTGCTGCAAGCGATGCAGGATGCACTGGCGGAAATCCAGGTCTGCGAACTGGCGATCGAAAAATCCGGCAACGACGAGGTCAAGACCTTTGCCCAGGCGATGGTCGACGAGCATGGCCGCATGGGCCGCGACATCGAGCAGCTTGCCCGGCGCAAGGGCCTGGGCGCGCCGCAGGATTTGCGGCCCGAGCAGGAAATGACGGTCGAAGAATTGTCGAGCCTGTCGGGACGGGATTTCGAGCAGCGCTGGATCCAGTACAACATCGACGCCCACGAGCGCGACATCAAGGTCTTCCGCCACTACGCGGGCGAAGAGCCCGATCCCGACATCCGCACGCTGGCGACGACGATGGGCGAGACCCTGGCCGAGCACCTCAAGATGGCGCACGAGCTCGGCAAGAAACTGGCGCAGTCCTGAAGGAGGCGCAGGCACGCGCGCGGCGCTCGCGGTATGATGGGACACCCTCTCATCCGTGATAGAACGTATGCTGCACACGCCCCCGACCTTCACGCCGCTGATGGCGCCGCAAGCCCATCCCGACCCGCTCACTTTCCTGTTCCACCACGGCCGCCTGCTGGTGCGCGAAGCCGACCTCGCGCTGCCCGACGCCGCCACGCTGTCCGCGCTCGACCTCGATCCGGCGCTGCTGCAGCCGGTCGGCCTGCTGGGCGAGCGCTATTGCCAGGCCGGCTGGAGCGAACGCGAGGAGGCGCCGCCGGGCTACGCCTGGCGCGGCCTGCGTTCGCTGTTCTTCGGCGACATGGACGAAGCGACGATGGGCGTGGCCGGACGCGCGGCCCAGATCGCCGAATGGGCGCGCACCCACCGCTACTGCGGCGCCTGTGCCCATCCGATGGAACGCCTGTGGCACGAGCGCAGTTTCAAATGCACCCACTGCGGCCACCTGGCTTACCCGCGCATTTCGCCGGCGATGATGGTCCTGATCAAGAACGGCGACAAGGTGCTGCTGGCGCTGCACCACGCATCGGCGGCGAAGCGCTTCACGCCGCTGGCCGGTTTCCTGGAGGCGGGCGAATCGATCGAGGAAGCGATCCACCGCGAGGTCTACGAAGAGGTCGGTTTGCGGGTGACCAACCTGCGTTACTTCGCCAGCCAGTCATGGCCCTTCCCGCATTCGCTGATGATCGCCTTCACCGCCGACTGTGCCGGCGGCGAGATCCGCATCGACACGAGCGAAATCGCCGAGGCGCGCTGGTTCGGCCCGGATGACGAATGGCCGGAGCGCGTGCCGCACATCTCGGTGTCGAGCGTGCTAGTCGACGCGCACCGGCCGCCCGGGCGCTAAGAGCGCCTGACAGCCCCCTCATGGCGGCGTTGCGTTGTCTCGCCGTACGCTCGTACTGTCTTCGACAACGCGCCTTGCCCTAAGGGGGCTGTCAGGCGCTCTGGGTTCCGGGTTAGGCCTCGCCCGAAGTGGCGGGCAGGGCCGGCGTGGCGCGCACCACCGCCACCGTCGACGTCACCATGGCCGGCGCCGCCCGTGGCACGGAGGCGGCTGCGATCGCCGTTTCCTGAGGACGCGCCCCGGTGCCGCGCAGTTGCACCGCGCGCTGCAGCAAATCGAACCAGAACGGCGCGCCGAACAGCGTGGTCGAGGCCGTGATCAGCCAGCCGGCCGCCTGCAGGGCAAAGGCGGCATCCAGTACCGGCGGGAA
>DOUW01000300.1:0-7566 GCA_003520365.1 Massilia sp. | reverse complement strand
AGCGAGAGCAGCAGGGAAATCAAGAGCTGGCGCCGTTTATAGGCGCCCGATACCCGCTCCATCGCGTTGTCGAACCAGCCGGCCACCAGCAATTGAAAACGCTCCAGGTCGCCGGCCGCGCGCGCGTGCAGGGCGTGCAGGGCGCGCCGCACCTGCGGGTCGCGGATGGCGTCGATGTCCGCGCCGAGGCGCGCGAAGTCGCCCGGGACCTTCTGGATGCTGTCGATCAGGGCGATCGCGAAGTGCGCCGGTTCGATGTAGGATGGGCGCGCCGCGAGATGGCGCTCGTCGACCGGGCTGCCGTCGCTGTGCGGATTGACCAGCGGATGGGCGTACACCATCTGGGCCAGCGCATCGAAGCGCGGGTCGTTGAGCATGCTTTTAATGCCTGCCAATAAGGTGTTGGCGCGTAGCCGGAACGCCGCCGCCAGCGCCTCCTGCAAGGTGGCGACGATCAGCGCCACCGTGCCGTAACAGAACGTCAATCCGATTGCCACTTCGAGTACCGAGCTTCCGAACATAGGCCGCCTCCTGTCGCATGAGAACCTGTCCACGCTAGCGCATCGGCGCAACAGATGAGTCTGGTTTGCTCAAGAAATCAGCAGGCTTCGGAAGCCTCCCCGCATTTTCTATATACTGACGGCAATCGTATTTTTAGGGTTGAACATGTCTGACAAAGAAGCATTCACCGAACACGACTGGCGCCGACTGCTGGCCAGCCTTGGTGAAGATCCGAACCGTCCAGGCCTGCACGAAACGCCGGCGCGCGTCGCCAAAGCCTGGAAACACTGGACCTCGGGCTACGACCAGGATCCGGTCGCCGTCCTCAAGGCCTTCGAAGACGGAGCCGAGCAGTACAACGAACTGATCGTGGTGCGCGGCATTCCGGTCTACAGCCACTGCGAGCACCACCTGGCGCCCTTCTTCGGCAAGGCGACCATCGGCTATCTGCCGAACGGCAAGATCGTCGGCCTGTCGAAGCTGACCCGCCTGGTCGACATCTTCTCCAAGCGCCTGCAGGTGCAGGAACGCATGACGATGCAGATCGCCAATGCGCTGATGGAAGTGCTCGAGCCGAAGGCGGTGGGCGTGGTCGTCAAGTGCCGCCACATGTGCATGGAAAGCCGCGGCATCCGTACCCAGGGCGAGGAAACCATCACCTCGTGCATGCTGGGCGAATTGCAGCCGAACCTGGCGCTGCGCACCGAGTTCCTCTCGCTGGCGCGCGACTAAAGCGCGCCTGACAATTCCCCCTATGGCAGCGTTGCATCGTCTCGCCGTACGCGCGTACTGTCATCGCCGATGCGCCTTGCCCTAGGGGTTTTGTTAGACGCGCCAAAAGCCTGTTCCGGCGGGCCATGACGGCCCGTCGGGAACCTGTTCATTAACTTCGCCCTCAAAGGAGTTTTAGGGGGCGAACGATGGCTCGGTCTGAATTCCCCAGCGACATTCCGCGCGAGCAGTTCGAGCGCGTGCGTGGCATGCTCGAAGCGGCGCGCCGCAAGACGCGCCCCCGCAAGCACGACCTGTACGACGTCTATTGCGCGGTCCTGTATTTCCTGCACACGGGCGCCGCATGGCGCAGCCTGCCGCGCGAGTTTCCGCCCTGGCGCACCGTGCACGAATACTTCACGCAGTGGACGATGTTGCGCGACGGCGGACGCTCCCTGCTCGAACAGACGCTCGAGACGCTCGGGCGCGATGTCGAGCTGGCCCAGCTGCACCGCCTGATGCGGCCGCGCTGACAGGGCGGGCGTCCCATCGCAGCGTGGAAGTGCCGCAACAGTGGCACCCATACACTGATCCCGGGTATCGGCTCTACTGTCGAGCCCGGCTTTGTCACATTCTGTTGCGATTTCAAATCGTGCGCACTGGGCGGCTGAGCTAAGCTGGGTTATTGTTGTTTTTTCATCCCGGCCGCCCGATGTTCGACCAATTGAACCAATACCTGTTCGCGATCTTTAATTCTTCCCCTGGTCTGGACGGCTGGCGCCTGCATGGGGCCATCTTCGCCGCCGAATGGCTGATCATGATCGTGCCGCTGGGGCTGGTGCTGATGTGGATGAATGGCGATACCGCCCAGCGCGAAGCCGCCGTGCGTGCCTTCCTGGCCGCCGTGATCGCGCTGACGATCAACAAGCTGATCGGCCTGGCATGGACCCACCCGCGCCCCTTCGTGGCCGAGATCGGCCATACTTTCATGTATCACGCGCCCGACAGTTCCTTCCCGAGCGACCACGGCACCAGCATGTTCTCGGTGGCGCTGGGCCTCCTGCTCGGCCCCTTGCGCGAGGCGCGCCGCTTCGGCGCCGCGCTGCTGCTGCTGGCCTTGCCGGTGGCCTGGGCCAGGGTATTCCTGGGCGTGCACTGGCCGCTGGACATGGTCGGGGCGCTGGTGGTGTCGACCTTTGCCGCGGTGCTGATCAACACGCGTCCTGGCCAGGCGCTGGCCGCGACGCTGGTGCCGCTGATGCAAACCGTGTACCGCCGGGTACTGGCGGCGCCGATCGCAAAGGGCTGGCTGCGTCCTTAAGAGTGCCTAAAAACCTTTATGGCTGCGTTGCATCGTCTCGCCGTACAAGCGTACTGTCTTTGACGCTGCGCCTTGCCCTAAAGGTTTTTAGTCGCTCTTACTGTATTGGCGTTTCCGCTTCCTCGAACACGAGCTTGTCGTTCTCGTCGAGGTGGAACAGGCCGAGCGGCTGCCCGCTGACCTGCTCGGGTTCCTCCATCTCGGTGCAGCCATTGGTTTCCACCCGCCACACCAGCTCCCCGGCGCGCAGCGTGTAGACGTTCTCGCCCGAGGCGAACAACTCGAGTTCCACATCCGCTGCCGGCAGCGTGGCCAGTTCGAAGCGGCGCTGGCAGTCCGGCAGCCGCGCCGCGATCAGTTCCAGCGTGACATCCTTCTTCCAGAAATGCTCCTGCATCGCGCGCACGGTCAGCGTGTGTTCGTTGCCGTCGATGTGGTAGGTGGCCGAGTCGTCGACGCAGCCGGCCAGCAGCAGGGGAGCCAGGAGAAAAAGTTTTCGCATGCGGGGATTCCAATAAGGCGGACAGGGCGCCGCGGCCAGTATAGAACGCGGCGTTCTCGCCCCGCAACTGCCCAGCCGCAGGCTCCCGGACTCCCCGCTTTGTCGATTTGGGTGATCATGAAGCCGTTGTCGTCTTCACCATCCATCATGAACACGAAACACCCTGACTACGAAACGCTCGAAGCGAAAGGGGCGAAACCGGTCAAAATGTGGACGCGCGGTGTGCCCGTCGAGACCGAGGCCAAGGAGCAACTGAGCAAATTGGCGCAGTTGCCCTTCATCTACCACCACGTTGCCGTCATGCCCGACGTGCACCTCGGCAAGGGCTCGACCATCGGCAGCGTGATCCCGACGCTCGGCGCGGTGATCCCGGCGGCGGTGGGCGTCGACATCGGCTGTGGCATGATGGCGGCCAAGACCACGCTGCGCGCGAGCGACCTGCCCGACAGTTTGGCGAAGCTGCGCAGCGCCATCGAACAGGCCATCCCGCACGGCATGTCGCCGAAGACGCGCAATGCCCGCGGCCGCGACGTCGGCTCCTGGGACCGGCCGCCGCCGCCGGTGGACGCCGGCTGGTCGAGACTGAAGGACGAATTCGACGCCTTGTGCCGCAAGTGGCCCAAGCTGCGTGGCACGAACAACTACAAGCACCTGGGCACCCTGGGCAGCGGCAACCACTTCGTCGAGATCTGCCTGGACGAGGACAACTTCGTCTGGCTGATGCTGCACTCCGGCTCGCGTGGCGTGGGCAATGCCATCGGCACCCATTTCATCGAGCTGGCCAAGCAGGACATGCGCCGCCACATGGTCAATTTGCCGGACCAGGACCTGGCCTATCTCGAGGAAGGCACCGAGCACTACCGGGACTACATCGAGGCCGTCGGCTGGGCCCAGAAATTCGCCCGCATCAACCGCGAAGTGATGATGCAGAACCTGATCCATGCCGTACGCAGCGTGATCGTGAAACCCTTCGAGACCCACGTCGAAGCGGTCAATTGCCACCACAACTACGTGCAGCAGGAACGCCACTTTGGCCGCGACGTCATGATCACGCGCAAAGGTGCGGTCTCGGCGCGCGCGGGAGAACTGGGCATCATTCCCGGCTCGATGGGCGCGAAGAGTTTCATTGTGCGCGGCAAGGGCAACCCGGAAAGTTTCAACAGCTGCAGCCACGGCGCCGGCCGCACCATGAGCCGCACCGAGGCCAAGCGCCGCTTCACCCGCGCCGACGTCGAGCGCGCCACGCAGGGCGTCGAGTCGCGCAAGGACGAGGGCGTGATCGACGAAATACCGATGGCGTACAAGGACATCGAGGCCGTCATGCGGGCCCAGGACGAACTGGTCGAAGTGGTGCACACCCTGAAGCAGATCGTCTGCGTGAAGGGCTGAGTGCTACCTCTGCCGCCAATCACAACCTATCGAGAGTAAATCCATGCCAGACGACGAACAGACCCAGCTGGCGCCGATGACGGCGCCCTATGTTCCGCCGCAGCCGCTGACGCTGCGCATCAACGGAACCGACCATCACGTACAGGTCGAGCCGCGCGTGAGCCTGCTCGACGCGCTGCGCGAAACCCTGCACCTGACCGGCACCAAGAAGGGCTGCGACCGCGGCCAGTGCGGCGCCTGTACCGTGCTCGTCGACGGCCAGCGCATCAATTCCTGCCTGACGCTGGCCGTCATGCACGACGGCCGCGAGATCACCACCGTCGAGGGCCTGGGCCAGGGTGACGAGCCGCATCCGGTGCAGCAGGCCTTCATGGACCACGACAGCTTCCAGTGCGGCTACTGCACGCCGGGCCAGGTCTGTTCGACGGTCGCACTGTTGCGCGAAATCGCCGAAGGCCAGGCCAGCGCGGTCACCCGGGGCGAGCGGCCGCAGGGCTTGAGCGACGAGGAGATCCGCGAGCGCATGAGCGGCAACCTGTGCCGCTGCGGCGCCTACCAGAACATCGTGGCCGCCATCCGCAGCGCGGCCGCTGCCCAAGGATAAGGAGCCCTGCATGCATTCGATCTCGTATGAGCGGGCGCGCGACGTCGCCCATGCCGTCGAGCTGGGCCGTGCGCCGGGCAGCAAATTCATCGGCGGCGGCACCAACCTGCTCGACCTGTATAAAAGCGGCATTGAGCGTCCGACGCGGCTGGTGGACGTCAGCCGCCTGACCCTGAACACGGTCGAGGCACTGCCCGATGGCGGCGTGCGCATCGGCGCCATGGCCAGCAACACGGCGGCCGCCAATCACCCGCTGGTGCGCCAGCGCTACCGGGTGCTGTCGGAAGCCATCCTGAACGGCGCCTCGGCCCAGCTGCGCAACATGGCGACCATCGGCGGCAACCTGCTGCAGCGCACCCGCTGCTATTACTTCACCGACCCGACCTTTAAAAGCTGCAACAAGCGCGAACCCGGTTCGGGCTGCGCCGCCATCGACGGCTTCAACCGCATCCACGCCATCCTCGGCGCCAGCGATGCCTGCATCGCGACCAATCCCTCGGACATGGCGGTGGCGCTGGCGGCGCTGGACGCGACGGTGCGCCTGGTGGGGCCGGACGGCGAGCGCAGCGTGCCGATAGCCGAGTTCCACCGCCTGCCGGGCGACACGCCGCAGTTCGATACCGTTATTCGGCAGGGCGAATTGATCACGGCGGTCGACCTGCCGGCGTCGACCTTCGGCGCGCATTCGCATTATGTAAAAGTGCGCGACCGCGCCAGCTACGCCTTTGCCCTGGTCTCGGTGGCCGCCGCGCTCGACCTGCAGGATGGAACGGTGCGCGACCTGCGCCTGGTGCTGGGCGGCGTGGCGCATAAACCCTGGCGCGCCGAGGAAGCGGAGAACATCCTGCGCGGGCAGGCCCTGACGCCTGAGGTCATGGAACGCGCGGCCGCGGCGGCCGTCGCCGGCGCCCGGCCGCAGGCCCACAACGCATTCAAGATCGAACTGGCCCAGCGCGCGATCGTGCGGGCCCTACAAACGGCCGGAGAAAACAAAGGAGGAGCGGCATGAGCATCGTCGGCGCACCCATCAACCGAGTCGACGCCTGGGCCAAGGTCAGCGGCGCGGCCCGCTATTCGGCCGAACACCCCGTCGAGAACCTGGCGCAGGCGGTGCTGGTCACCAGCACCATTCCGAACGGCCGCATCAAGCGCATCGACACGAGCGAGGCCGAACGGCTGCCGGGCGTCATCCACATCATGACCCACGAGAACGCGCTGCGCCTGCCGCGGGAAACCAAGGATGGCAAGCTGTCGCCGCCGATCGGCCGGGTACTGTCCCTGCTGCAGGACGATGCGGTCCACTACAACAACCAGCCGGTCGCCGTGGTGGTGGCCGAGACCTTCGAGCAGGCGCGCGAAGCGGCGGCGCGCCTGCGCGTCGAGTACGAAACGCAACCCGCGCTGCTCGACTTCGAGGAAGCGAAGCAGCACACCCATCCGCCCGAGAAGGTGCTGACCCAGTCGACCGACACCAGGCGCGGCGATTTGCAGACCGGCCTGCTGTCGGGCAGCGCGCGCATCGACGTCACCTATCGCACGCCGGTCGAGAACCACAACCCGATCGAACCGCACGCGACGATCGCGGCCTGGGATGGCGACGACCTGCTGCTCTACGACTCGACCCAGTACATGAAGGGCGTGCAGCGCACCGTCGCCGGCACCCTCGGCATCGCGGAAGAAAAGGTGACGGTGCTGTGCCCGTATGTTGGCGGCGGTTTCGGCTGCAAGGGCTCGGTCTGGTCGCACGTGGTGCTGGCGGCGATGGCCGCGAAAGGTGCCGGGCGTCCGGTGAAGCTGGTGCTCGACCGCAACCAGATGTTCGGCCCGGTCGGCGCCCGTCCGGTGACCGAGCAACGCCTGCGCCACGCCGCGATGTCGGACGGCCGCCTGACCGCCACCGCCCACGACACCGTCGCCTACACCTCGATGATCGAGGACTGGATCGAACCCTGCGGGCTGATGACGCGCATGATGTACGAGGCGCCGAACCAGGAAACCACGCACCGGCTGGCGCGCATGCACCTGGGCACCCCGACCTTCATGCGTGCGCCCGGCGAAGCCTCGGGTTCGTTCGCGCTGGAGTGCTCGATGGACGAGCTGGCGGTCGAACTCGGCATCGATCCTTTGGCGCTGCGCCTGCGGAACTACACCGAACGCGACCCGGGCAAGGAGCTGCCGTTTTCCAGCAAATCGCTGCGCCAGTGCTACGAGACCGGCGCCGAACGCTTCGGCTGGAGCCGGCGCAATCCGCAGCCGCGCTCGATGCGCGAGGGCGATAAACTGGTCGGCTGGGGCATGGCCACCGCCACCTATCCGACCAACCGCTCGAAGGGCGCGGCCTCGGCCACGATCTACCCGGACGGTACGGTGGTGGTGCGCTCGAGCACCCAGGACCTCGGCACCGGGACTTATACCGTGATGACGCAAGTGGCGGCCGATGCGCTCGGCCTGCCGGTCGAGCGCGTGCGCTTCGAGCTGGGCGACTCGCGCCTGCCGGAAGCGCCGGTCTCGGGCGGCTCGACGACGGTGGCGAGCGTG
>DOUW01000127.1 GCA_003520365.1 Massilia sp. | reverse complement strand
GCCGCCCAGGCTCACCACCGCGCGCACCGGCAGCATGCGCTCGCGGTACAGCGGGCTGGTTTTCGGCAGGCGCGCGCGGCCGGCGATCCACTGCACCAGCTGGCCGCCGGCCGAGTGGCCGACCGCCACCACACGCTCCAGATCGAGGCGATGGGCGCCGGCCTGGTCCCGCAAGAGGTCGAGCGCCGCGTGCATGTCCTCGTACATCCCGGGATAACCGCCGCCGGCCTCGTCGACGCGCCGGTATTCCACGTTCCACACCGCAAAGCCGCGCTCGCGCAGGGCGCCGGCCATGTTGCGCAGCTGGGTGATGCCGCCGAACTTCTCGGTCCAGCAGCCGCCGTGGACCAGCACCGCGACCGGGAAGGGACCGGCGCCTTGCGGCACGAACAGCTCGGCATATTGCGAGGGTGCGGCGCCATAGGCGATGCGCGCGTCGGGGGCAGGGCCGCTCAGGGCCATGTAGTCGTCGAGCTTCATCGGGGCGGCGTCGGCGTTGGCCATCAGGGCGGCCGGGAGCAGGGCGGCAACGATCATGGAGCGCAGCTTCATCGAGGGAAAATGTTGAGGAAAAGCTGCACTATACCGGGGCTTTCCCGGATGCGCACGATTGAAAACCTTTCCCGTTCTTCCATGCTAGGCTGCGCAAAACGTCAATGTTTTCACAACCATGGGAGGACGAAGATGAACCAGTCGAAATCGGGCGGCAGCCCGCAAAACAAGCAGTCGGACAACCTGTCGGAAGAAGACCTGGCCAAGCAGCGCGCCGGCAAGGAAGACAAGAGCAGCCATGACGCCAAGTCGCGCGTAAAGGCCGGCACCGGCGAGGGCGCCGGCGGCGGCGCCAAGCAGAAGCAGAACCACTGAAACAGAGGTGGCAAAGGTAGGCAAGAAGTAGGCAAGAAATAGGCAAGATGCGTCGCAGCCGGCCCGGGGCCGGCTGCGACGTGCGCATTCACAGAAAGGACGACGATGGAAACCAATGACCCGCGCGAAGAACACGGCGCGCTGCACGCCCATTCTACGCCCGACCCGGAGCAGACCCCGACTCCGCCCACCATTCCGGTCCCCGACGACGTGCCCGACCCGGCGCACGCACCCGTCGAGGAACCCGTGATTCCCGAGCCGCCGATCCGGGCGCAATAAAAAAGGCGCGCAGCCTGCGCGCCGATCCTGCCCAGCCGCGGTCGGCCGCGATCGAAGCTCGATACCTTGGCCCATAGCCTGTCGGACCGCCCCTTGGGCGGTCCACAGGCTATTTTCTATTTTAAACTTACCGCACCCTTCAGGCCTTGCCCTCTCCCTGCTCCTTCTTCTCGCCCGACGGCAGCGGCGGGATCTGGCGGATCATTTCTTCCGTTTCCTTTTGCGCTGGCGTCTTTTCGCCGCTGCCGATGTCGTCCTCGTGCAGGATGGCGCCGCCCCGGGCTGCCGGGTCCGAACTCTGTCGTGGATTGCTCATGGTGTACTCCTTGCGTTGACAATGTTGGAACAATCCTAACAGCCAGGGTGCGCAATCGGCGCGCAATACACACGCCACCGATGTTGTAATTCACACAAAGTTACAATTATGTTCGGTGTCGAACGTTCCTTGTTTGTGAGTTTTTTTATAATATTCATTTACATCGGTTCAGTTACGGAGACGCACAGATGGGCAATTCGCTGCACAACAAGATTTATCTCGGCCGCAACCACGGCTTCACCTCGCGCCGCTTCCAGGGCGTGCTGGCGGTGGCCGGCATCATCGGCGCGGGCCTGGTGTGGATTGCCCTGCGCACCTTGCGCTAAGCAGGTTCGAGCAGCGGCGTCGATTGGCGCCGGGTGGGATGCCAGGCCGCCGCAAGTGCCTGTGATGGTTGTCGCCATGGCTTGCGGCGGTTACCATGTTGGCCGCACCGAACCATGAAAGCGGCAATGAAGAACGAAAAACTGACGACTGACGAATACAACGCGCTCGAATTCATTCGCGGCGGCGCGCGCAGCGACCGGGTCAACGCCTGTGTCGGACGCAACGCGAAGCGCCTCGCGGGCCTGAAGATGATCCAGTATGGCCGCAATGGCAGCCTGGCCCTGACCGACAAGGGCCAGGAAGTGCTGTTCCTGCGCAGCTGCATCGAAGCCCTGCAGGCCTTGTCGCAGGACCCGGCCGCGCCGGTCGCCGGCGACGTCGTCCAGTTCCTCAGCCGCAAATCGCACATCGCGCCGCGCGCCGAGGGCGGCTTCGAGGTCACGGCCAAGGGCCAGGAGTCGCTGGCCGACATCCTGGCGCAGCAGCCGCGCAAATAAGCGCCTGCGGATACTCGTAGGGTGGGCACGGGGTGCCCGCCCTACGACAACCGGCGCTGCGCACCTTTTTTCAGCCGCGCCGGCGCCGATGCGGATACACGAGCGTGCGCACGGCGATCTCCGCCGGGATGTTCATCGCCGCCAGGAATTCGGCCGCGCGCTGCAGGCCGAGGGTGGGAATCGAGGCCACCGCCTGGTTGACCAGGTCGCACGTGCGCAGGTCGGTCCGGGTGACGCGCGGCCTGGCCGCGGGCGCCGGGTGCTCCTGTACTTCGTCCATCTTCACATCAGCTCCCTCAGTTGCAATAGAGACATGCCATTCTAGAGGAATGATGTAGAAATTACTACAAAGAATTACCCATCAACATCGTCAGGCGGTAGCCGGCTCGGGCTCGGGCGCGGCGATCTCGTCCGGGGCCAGGCCGCGTCCTTCCACCAGCAGCTGTTCGAACTCGCGCGCCGGCAGCGGACGGCTGAAGTAATAGCCCTGGATTTCGTCGCAGCCATGGCGGCGCAGGTAGTCGAGCTGCTCGCCGGTTTCCACGCCCTCGGCGATCACGGCCAGCTTCAGGTTGTGGGCCAGCGCGATGATCGAGGTGACGATCGCTTCGTCGTTGGCGTCGCGCGTGATGTCGGCCACGAACGAGAGGTCGATCTTCAGGACGTCGATCGGGAAGCGCGACAGGTAGGACAGGCTCGAATAACCGGTGCCGAAGTCGTCGATCGACAGGTTCACGCCCAGCGCCTTCATCCGGTGCAGCAGGTCCACCGCCGGCGTGACGTCGCTCATGAACAGGCTCTCGGTGAGCTCGATCTCCAGGTACTGCGGCGCCAGTCCGGTGTCCTGCAGGATTTGCTCGATGCTCTCGATCAGGCCGGCGGCGGCGAACTGGCGCGCCGACAGGTTCACGGCCACGCGCAGCTTGTCGAAGCCGGCGTCCTGCCAGGCCTTGTTCTGGGCGCAGGCGGTGCGCATCACCCAGGCGCCGATCGGCACGATCAGCCCGGTTTCCTCGGCAATGCTGACGAAGCGGCTCGGCGGCACCATGCCCAGTTCCGGATGCTGCCAGCGGATCAGGGCTTCCATGCCGACGATCTTGCCGCTCTTCATGTCGAGCTGGGGCTGGTAGTACAGCACGAATTCGTCGCGTTCGAGGGCATTGCGCAGCGCGCCTTCGATGCGCACGCGTTCCAGCGATTCCTCGTTCATCGCCGGGGTGTAGAACTGGAAGTTGTTGCGGCCCAGCTTCTTGGCGCGGTACATCGCGATGTCGGCGTGCTCGATCAGGGCGTCGGCCGGCGTGCTCTCGCTCGGGTAGACGGCCACGCCGATGCTGCAGGTGACGAAGAATTCCTTGGTGCCGAGCATCACCGGCTGGGCCACCGCATCCATCACGCGCTGCACGATGTCGGCCGTCAGGCGCTGCTCGCCGTGCTCGGACAGGATCACCACGAATTCGTCGCCCGACAGGCGCGCCACCGTGTCGGAATCGCGCTGCGACGAGCGCAGGCGCGCCGCTACCGTCATCAGGAGCACGTCGCCGGCCTTGTGGCCCATGCTGTCGTTGACGAACTTGAAGCGGTCGAGGTCGATCAGCATGACCCAGACCGGATTCGCGCTGCGGGTGGCGTAGGCGACGGCCTGGCTCAGCCGGTCCTGCAGCAGCGAACGGTTGGGCAGGCCGGTCAGCACGTCGTGCTGGGCCACGTGGTGCACGCGCTGCTCGGTGAGCTTGCGCGCGGTGATGTCGGAGCCGGTGCCGCGGTAGCCCTGGAAGTTGCCGTGCTCGTCGAACACCGGCTGGCCGCTGACCAGGAACCAGCGGGTGTCGCCGTTGTCGTCCTGGACCTGGTATTCGAGGTCGCTAAAGGCTTCGTGGGCCTTGACCTGGGCGATATGGGCGCGGCCGGCTTCGGTGTCGGCCAGTCCTTCCATGTATTCCCAGCGCGTCTTGCCGAGCACGCGCTCGACCGTCACGCCGGCCTTTTCGGCAAAGCCGCCGGTGATCATCGTGAAGCGGTAGTTGCGGTCCTGCTCCCAGTACCAGTCCGAGGACATCGCCACCAGCTGGCGGAAGCGCTGTTCGCTCTGCTGCAAGGCCTTTTCGGTGCGCTCGCGCGCGATCATGTCGTCGACCAGGCGCCGGTTGGTGCGCTTCAGGTCGGCGGTGCGCTTGCGCACCAGCTGCTGGACGCGCCGGGTACGCATGCTGGATGCCTGGACCCAGGCCGCCGTCAGCAGGCTGAGCAGGATGCCGCCGGCCAGGGTCGCCAGCGAGGCCAGGTGGTCGGCCGCGAACGGGCGCGGCAGGGCGATCACTTCCACCAGCCAGGGGCGGCCGGCGGCCTCGATCGTGCGCACCAGGCTGGAGCGGTGTTCGGGCGCGATCCAGGCGCCCATGGTGTCGCGCGGCACCGGGGTGTCCCCGGCGCGGGTGCTGAAGATCAGGTTGGCCGGATCGGGCTTGTCGGAGGCGTAGACCGACATTACGATCTGCCTGTCGCCCAGCAGGTTGGCGCTGGCCAGGGCGTTCTGCACCAGGTCGCGCGCACGCACGATGATGGTGGTGTCGCCGGCCAGCTTGCCGCTGCGGTCGCTCAGCGGCATGACCAGCTGGAAGCTCGGCTGCGGGTGGGTGTCCTGGACCAGCGGGAACAGCTCGCTGGCGATGGCACGGCCTTCGGCGCGGGCGCGCGCCACCGCCGCGCGGATCTGGGGACGGGTGCCGGAATCGAAGCCGAAGGCCGGCTCGTTGCCGGCCATCGGCTCGAGGTAGTAGACGACGTGGTATTGCGCGCGCCGTTCGGCCGGCACGCTCACGCTGTCGCGCACCTGGGTGATCGTCGTGCCCGGCAACACCTGCTGCAGCTCGGCCTCGACCGCGGCGCGCTGGCTGTCATCGACCGTGCGGTGGAAGTTGAAGGCCTTGATGTAGGGATGGCGCTGCAGCAGGGGCGAGGTGAAATCGTGGAACTGTTGGCGCGTCACCGGCGCGCCCAGGCTGAACAGCTGGTTGGTCACCGTCACCACCTCGACCGCATCGTGCAGCCCCTGGCGCACCGTGGCCACGCGCTGGTCGGCGCGCTGGCCGAAGGAAAGGGCCAGGTTGTCGTATTCGAGATGGCTCACGCCGACGAACAGCGCGCACGACGCGGCCAGGCCGGCCCCGAAAGTGAGGACGGCCGCGCGGGTGAAGGAAAACAGCAGGCGACGCTCCATGGTCTGTTCCAGAAGAATAATTTGCTTGCCCAAAAGCACCAAAGCCCCGAAGTGTGTCATACAACGGCGGCTTTCGGCAAACACTTCCGCGCCCCTCCCCGCGCGGGGCCGCCGCTGTCGTCCGGATCAGACAGGACGCCACGCCAGCCAGGCGACCACGAGGCGGGCCAACAGGCGATTCAGCAGGCGCACCGGCAGAAGAATCGGGCGCGGCGGATGAATGGCGCCCCAGCGCGCCAGTCGGGCGTAACGAGCGTAACGGACGTAACGGGCGGCTGCGGCCGCCGACGCAGGCCCGGACCCGGACGCCGGTCCGGGCC
>DOUW01000128.1:4078-4267 GCA_003520365.1 Massilia sp. | reverse complement strand
GAAGGACCCGGCAGCGACGGACCCGGACGCGCTGCGCGAAATGCAGCTGCGCCTGATCGCCACCCTGAAGCGCGCCAAGGACGACCGCGACGCCGGCCGCGCCCGCGCCGAGGAAGAGCGCCGCGCCGATCCGACCCGCGCACCAAACCCGGTCTACCTGGGCGACAAGGTGACCATCGAAGGCAGCGC
>DOUW01000128.1:0-3942 GCA_003520365.1 Massilia sp. | reverse complement strand
AAGGCCGCGTCGGCAAGATGCCGCGCTACGTGACCGAATCCGGCTACGAGGAAGCCGACGACGAGCGCACCCGCGTCGGGCGCAACAACCCGGCGCCGCATGCGCTCAAGCTGATCGACCTCGCCAGCGGCAAGATCCAGGACATCCCCTTCGACAACCTGCCCGGCATTGGCACCGACCCGCTGGCCCAGCTGCGCGCCGCCGCCAAGCTCGATCCGCTGAAGGGCAACCGCCCGCTGCGCATCGCCGACCGCGCCGACGCCGTGCGCTGGACCGCCGATGGCAAGGGAGCCGCCGTGATGCTGCGCGCGGTCGACAACAAGGACCGCTGGATCGCCACCATCGACTTGGGCGCCGCGAAGCTGAAGCCCATGCACCGCCTGACGGACGAGGCCTGGGTCAACTACGACAACACCGATTTCGGCTGGCTGCCGGACAACCGCACGCTGTGGTACCTGTCCGAGGAAAGCGGCTATTCGCACCTGTACACGATGGACGCGAACGGCCAGGCACGCGCCCTCACCAAAGGCAAGTGGGAAGCCGGCGACGTGCAATGGAACTACGAAGGCACCACCGCCTACATGCTCTGCAACCGCAAGAACCCCGGCACCTACGAGGTCTGCGCGGTGAACGCGAAGGATGGCGCCACCAGCGAAGTCACCGGCCTGGAAGGCGTGGAGCGCTTCGTCCTGTCGCCGGACAACCGCAAGCTGCTGGTGCACTATTCCTCGAGCTACGTGCCGACCCAGCTGGCCACCGTATCGGTGAACGGCGGCGCCGCCGCCAAGCTGACCGACACCCGCACCGCCGACTACAAGCAGCGCGAGTGGATCCAGCCCGAGTACGTGGCCGTGCCGTCGAGCGACGGCGGCGATCCGGTCTGGTCCAAGCTCTACCGCCCCGCGAAGATGGAAGCCGGTAAGAAATACCCGATCGTGATGTTCGTGCACGGCGCCGGCTACCTGCAGAACACCACCAAGCGCTTCCCGACCTACTTCCGCGAGCAGATGTTCCACAACCTGCTGGTCGAACGCGGCTACATCGTGCTCGACATGGACTACCGCGCCTCGAAGGGCTATGGCCGCAACTGGCGCACCGCGATCTACCGTCAGATGGGCCATCCGGAACTGACCGACTACAAGGACGGCGTGAACTGGCTGGTGCAGAACCTGCAGGGCGACCCGCAGAACGTCGGCATCTATGGCGGCAGCTACGGCGGCTTCATGACCTTCATGGCCCTGATGCGCGCGCCCGAGATGTTCAAGTCCGGCGCCGCGCTGCGCCCGGTGACCGATTGGACCAGCTACAACCACGAGTACACCGCCAACATCCTGAATACGCCGGACCTCGACCCGCAAGCCTACAAGATCTCCTCGCCGATCGAGTACGCCGAGAACCTGCGCGGCAACCTGCTGATCGGGCACGGCATGGTCGACGACAACGTGTTCTACCAGGACTCGGTGCGCATGGCCCAGCGCCTGATCGAACTGCGCAAGGATAACTGGGAACTGGCGAGCTACCCGCTGGAGCGCCACGCCTACACCCAGCCGGAAAGCTGGTTCGACCAGTACCGCCGCATCTACAAGCTGTTCGAACGCACCCTGAAACAGTAAGCATCGGTAAGCGAGCGCCCTTCGGGGCGCTTTTTGTTTTACTGTTCGGTCATGCAGCCGTCGCTCCAGGAATTTCACATCCAGACCATCATGCCTGTCCTGTCCTCTTCGCCTCTCCGTCTTGCCATCTGCCTCGCTCTCGTCTCCGGTGCCCTGCATGCACAGGACAAGAACCATCCCTCCGACTTCGTCGGCCTGCCGAGCACCGGCAAGGTGGACGACAGCCAGGTCGTAAAGGCGCGCCATGGCGCGGCGGCGGATGCTGCACCAGGCAATGCACCGGACCATGCACCGGCCAGGGCACCGGCCAATGCAGGAGCCAATGCCGCAGGCGCGAAGCCGAACGCCGCGCCGGCCCGGGCGCCGGGCGTACCGCGCAAGGCCGACATCCCTGCCGGCGGCATCACCGGCGTGGTGGTCGAGAACACGGGCGGCGAACAAACTCGGGTGCCCCTGACCTTCGGCCAGGTGTTCGCGCCGGGCGACCTGCCGCGCGGCGCGCCCCTATCCGGCAAGCTGGCCGACGGCAGCGTCCTGCCGCTGCAGGTGGACGTGAAGGCGACCCACGCCGACGGCTCGGTGCGCCACGCCGTGATCTCGGCCCTGCTGCCGAAACTGGCGAAGGGCAAACAGGCCGGCATCGCCCTGGTCAAGGCCAGCGCCAAGGGCGCCGAGGATACGGGCAAGCCGGACTTCGACACTGGCGCGACAGTCACGGTCACGCTCGACGGCGAACGCTATATCGCCTCCAGCGACCGCCTGCTGAAGGAACAGAAACCCCAGTTTTGGCTGGAAGGCCCGGTGGCCACCGAAGTGCAGGTCGCCGCGCCGCTGCGCAACGCCAGGGGGGAGGAGCACCCGCACCTGGCGGCGCGCTTCGCCATCCGCGCCTACCCCGGCGCGAAGCGTGCGCGGGTCGACATCGTGGTCGAGAACAACTGGGCCTACGAACCGTCGCCGCGCAACTTCACCTACGACGTCGAGATCGAGGTCGGCGGCGAGAGCGTCTACCGCAAGAAGGAACTGACCCACCTGCACCACGCGCGCTGGCGCACCCTGGCCTGGACCGGCGCGGCGCCCGCCGTCCACCTGCGCCACGACAGCGACTACCTGATCGACTCGCGCGCGCTGCCGAACTACGACCGCACGCTGCTGGTGCCGGACGGCGCCCTGGCCAGGCTGGCCGCGAAATGGGAAGGACCGCGCAGCGAGCCGATGGGCGTCGGCGTGGCCTCGCCGGCCATGCCGAATACCGGCGGGCGCAACGACATCGGCCTGCTGCCGGGATGGGCCGCGATGTATTTGCTGAGCATGGACGCGCGCGCCAAGGAGGTCACGCTCGGCACCGCCGACCGCGCCGGCAGCTGGTCCGCGCACTACCGCGACAAGCGCACCGGCCTGCCAATCAGCCTGGTCGACTATCCCTACATGACCCTGCTCGGCAGCCCGGGCGACACGCGCAACCCGAAGACCGGCAAGCAGGAAGCCTTCCCGCGCTGCCCGCGCGACGTCTGCAAGACGCCGTACAAGGCCGACAGCGCGCACCAGCCGGGCTTCGCTTACCTGCCCTACCTCGTCACCGGGGACTATTACTACCTCGAAGAGCTGCAGTTCTGGGCGATGTGGAACGTGTTCTCCACCAACCCCGGCTACCGCAAGAACATCGAGGGCCTGCTCGCGACGCACCAGGTGCGCGGCCAGGCCTGGAGCCTGCGCACGCTCGGCGAGGCGGCCTACATCACGCCCGACAAGCACCCGTTGAAGCAGGATTTCAACGCCATCCTGAAAAGCAACCTGGCCTGGTACAACGCGACCTACAGCAACAACCCGTCCGCCAACGGCCTGGGCGTGATCGACAACCGGCAAGCCGTGATCTACAAGAGCAAGACGGCGGTCGCGCCTTGGCAGGACGACTTCTTCACCCAGGCCGTCGGCCACCTCGTGGACCTCGGCTTCAAGGACGCGCAGCCGCTGCTGAAGTGGAAGGCGAAGTTCCCGATCGCGCGCATGGTTGGCGAAGGCGCCTGCTGGGTCGACGCCGCCAGCTACACGATCACGGTGCGCGACTCGCCCGTCGCGCCGACCTACGACAGCATGGCCCAGGCCTGGAAGCGCACCGTCGGACCGGAACTGGCCGCCCTGTCCTGCGGCGGCGCCGAGCACGCCGCCGCCACCAAGCGCAAGCCTGGCGACATGGGCGGCTACGCGAGCACCGCGATGGGCTTTCCCTCGAACCTGCAGCCGGCGCTGGCCTATGCGGCCGACGTCGGCGGCGCGGCCGGCAAGAAGGCGTGGGAACGCTTCATGTCGCGCAGCGTCAAGCCGGACT
>DOUW01000212.1 GCA_003520365.1 Massilia sp. | reverse complement strand
GGCTTTCGTGTCGATGAAACTCAGCAAGTACAACCTGGCCCGCTCGGCGTTGCAAGTGGAGGCGCGCGGCCGCCGCGTGTTGCTGGTGCCGGGCCAGGTCGAGGACGATGCCTCGATCATGCGCGGCTCGCCCGCGGTGCGCACCAACCTCGACCTGCTGCGGACCGTGCGCGCGGCCAACCCCGACGCTTGCATCCTCTACAAGGCGCATCCGGACGTGGTCGCGGGCAACCGCCGCGGCGCCGTGCCGGCCGAGGAACTGGCGGTGCTTGCCGACGGCTGCGTCAACGAGGCCAACATCATCGACTGCATCCTCGCCGCCGACGAAGTCCACACCATGACGTCGCTGTCCGGCTTCGAGGCCTTGCTGCACGGGCGTACCGTGCACTGCTATGGCGGCCCGTTCTACGCGGGCTGGGGGCTGACGAACGACCACTTCGCGCTGCCGGCGCGGCAGCGCCGGGTCGGCCTGGATGGTCTCGTGCATGCCGTGATGCTGGCCTATCCGCGCTATGTGCTGCCCGGTGCGCCGGGGTTCGCCTCGGCCGAGCAGGTCATGCACCACCTGTCCCGCCAGGCGAACGGCGCCGATGCGGCGCTCGACACCGGCTGGCTTGCCCGCAAGCTGCGCAAGGGGAGGGCATTGCTGGAATTGTTACGCGGAGAGTTGCGCTCACACAACGCTTAGGCGTTGAAATAGAGCATTTATTTCCCCAATGTTACAAAGCTTGAGTTTTCGGGCGGTAGGATTTCCTATAATCAAGCCGCCGTTCCCGTCCAGCCTTCCCTCATGAATGCACGCCTCGATCCCAGGCAGCTCGCCCGTTACCAGATGGGCGACTATTCCGTCCCTGGTTACTACAATCTGCTGCAATGCCGCCGCATCCTGATGCTGCAGGGCCCGATGGGCACGTTCTTCAACCGGGTCGCGGCCTGGCTGGGGGAGCAGGGCGTGGCCGTCAAGAAGATGAACTTCAATGGCGGCGACTGGTTCTTCCACCGTAAGCTCGATTCGGTCGATTACCGTGGCGCGCTCGCCGATTTTCCCGGCTACCTGCGCCTGTTCCTCGAGGTGCACCGGATCGACGGCATCCTGTGCTTCGGCGACTGCCGCCATTATCACAAGGCGGCGAAGACGGTGGCCGACGAGATGGGCCTGCCCTTCTTCGTCTTCGAAGAGGGTTACGTGCGGCCGGACTACGTGACGCTCGAATGCGGCGGCGTCAACGTCCATTCGTTGGTGCCGCGCAGCCCGGCCTTCTACCTGTCGCTGCCGGACGTGCCGGTCCCGAAACCCGCGCCGGCGCACCCGAGCTTCGGCCGCGCGGCCTGGTCGTCGATGTTTTATTACGCGGCCGGGCGGCTGCTGAAGTCGCGCTATCCGCTGTACCGCCACCACAAGAAGTTTTCGATCCGCTACGAGGCGCGCGCCTGGTGCCGTTCCTGGGCGCGCAAGCACCTGAACCGCTGGCGCGACAAATCCGTGTTCGAGAAGCTGTTGAGCGAACACGACGGCCAGTATTTCGCGGTGGCGCTGCAGGTGTACAACGACAGCCAGGTGACCACCCACAGCCCGTACGCCGACGTGCGCGATTTCATCCGCGAGGTGGTCGCGTCGTTCGCGGCCCATGCCGACGCGCGTCACCACCTGGTGTTCAAGCATCATCCGATGGACCGCGGCCAGCGCGACTACCGGCGCCTGATCGGCGAACTGTGCGAGCGCCACGGCGTGCACGGCCGCGTGCATTACGTCCACGACGTGCACCTGCCGACGCTGCTGCGCCATTCGCGCGGTGTGGTCACGATCAACAGCACGGTCGGCTTGTCCAGCCTGTACCACTACAAGCCGCTGAAGTTGATGGGGCGCGCCCTGTACGACATGGACGGCTTGACCTTCCAGGGCGAGCTGGCGCAATTCTGGACGGCGGTGACGCGCTTCGACCGCGGGCTCTGGCGCCGTTTCCGTGCCTACCTGATCACCCAGACCCAGCTCAATGGCGCCTTCTACGGCCGCGATTTTTACACGCTGCTGGCCGAGGGCGCGCCGGGAAGCGCGCAGCCGGCGCCCTTGCAGCTGGCCGCGGCTGTCGCCGACGATGAAGCCGACGAGCTGCAGCTGAACGGCGCCTGAGCCTCGGCGCCTTAGAGCGACATCTTCAGCATCAGCAGCACGATATTGCCTTTGCCCTTGCGCATCGACAGGTGGGGCACGTAGGTGGCCGTCAACTGGGCCTTGTGGGTGCCGAACGAGGCGACCGGCAGGAGTGCGGGGAAGGGACGGCCCTCGAACCAGTCGTGGCGCCGGATCAGGAGCGCGGTCAGCCCGGCGCTCACTTCGTATTTCGACACCACCGGAAACACCCACTGGTACACATAGCCCGCCATCCACTGCGGCCGCTCGTTCGAGTCGCGAATGCGGATGACGTAGACCCCTTCGTCGTTGCCGCGCTCGTTGCGGATGCTGCGCCCGATGCCGCCGCCCAGGGTGTTCTCGTTCATCTTGTTCAGCTGCTTCTCGGTGTAGGTATCGCGGTCATGCCAGGCGTAGCCGGACAGGTAGACGTCCCAGCGCGCCCTGCTGGGCGAGTCGCTGTCGATGATCATTGCGGAGCGGAACGGATTCTCGGGCACGGCCAGTTCCCCGCCCGCCTGCGCCGCACCGGCGAAGAGTCCGGCAGCGCACAAAAAAGATGTGACGCAGAAAAATTTCACATTTGAAACGATACCCATAGAGCCCCCGATGACAGTGGACGTGCATGAACCGATTCCACGGCAAACCTGCCGCGTAGTTGCAAGACATCCCTGCCAGCTATTATTTCCCTTTGGAATCAAGGGGTTTGATGTTCTTCTGCTCTGCTGGACCGTTTTTATTGTAGAGCTAGTATGCGCAACGCGTAGCACAATTGATAGCGATTTTTACAATACCTTTCTCTTTTGCCTTCAGAAAAATTAACAATTAGAATAATTCCTTGAGGCAACTTTTTTCGGCCGAGTATGAATTGGCAGGACTTTTCCTGCTTGTTCTAGATATAGCCGTGCGGCAATAGCAGCGATAATCGAGACTTGACCGATTAAAGGACGGCAGGGGAACAGGCATGGCGGACAGCGACGCAGAAAAGACAGAAGACGCGTCACCCAAGAAGCTCGAGAAAGCGCGCGAAGAAGGCGACGTTCCCCGGTCGCGCGAACTGGCGACCTTTGCCGTGCTGATGACGGCCGGCGCCGGCCTGTGGATCACCGGCGGCAGCCTGGTCGGCCGCCTGCAGGGCGCGCTCGAGTCGGGCCTGAGCCTGAACCGCGAGCAGATCTACAACCCGAGCGTCCTGCTCGAGCGCATCGCGGCCGACGTCGGCGGCGTGCTGCTGGCCTGCCTGCCGCTGGCCTTTGCCATCATGCTGGTCGCGGTGGCCTCGCCGCTGATGATCGGCGGCTTCAACTTCAGCACGAAAGCCTTCGCGCCCAACTTCATGAAGCTCAATCCGATCAGCGGGCTGGGCAACATGTTCTCGGCCAATGCCCTGGTCGAACTCCTGAAGGCGATCGCCAAGACCCTGCTGGTCGGCGCCGTGGCCTGGGTGGTCGTCGTGAGCGAGATGGATGCGGTGCTCGGCCTGGCGGTGGAGCCGCTGGGCACCTCGACCGGCCACCTGGCCAGCCTGATGTGGCGCGCCTTCCTGTTCATCGTCGGCGCGCTGGGCGTGATCGCGGCGATCGACGGCCCGTACCAGATCTGGCATTACGCCAACAAGCACAAGATGACGCGCCAGGAAATGATCGAGGAAGCCAAGGAGTCGGACGGCAATCCTCAGATTAAGGGGAAGATTCGCCAGATGCAGCGGCAAATGGCGCGCAACCGCATGATGCAGAATGTGCCCACTGCCGACGTCGTGGTGACCAACCCGACCCACTACGCGGTGGCGCTGAAGTACGCCGACGGCCAGGCCGGTGCGCCGCGCGTGGTCGCCAAGGGCGTCGACGAAGTGGCGGCCAAGATCCGCGAGCTGGCCAAGGAAAACAAGGTCGCCATGCTCGAAGCCCCGGCCCTGGCCCGTGCGCTGTACAAGCACACCGAGATCGACGACGAGATTCCCGAGAAGCTGTACTCGGCCGTGGCCGAAGTGCTGGCCTACGTGTTCCAGCTGCGTAACTACAGCAAGGCCGGCGGCCACTATCCGGATCGCCCGACGAAGCTGCCCGTGCCGCCGGAGATGGACCCGCTGGACCCGGCGTCGCAAAAGCCGCAACAACCGCAATAAACGCAACAACCGCAATAAACCGATACCGATAACGGAGCAATTCGATGAATAGTTTGAGACTGCCCGCCTGGCTGAGCGGACTCGGCGCCCGGGGCACTGCCCTGGCCGCGCCGATCCTGATCATCCTGCTGCTGGCGATGATGATCCTGCCGCTGCCGGCATTCATCCTCGACCTGTTCTTCAGCTTCAATATCGCGCTGTCGGTGATCGTGCTCTTGACCGCGCTGTACACGGTCAAGCCGCTCGACTTCATGGCCTTTCCGGCGATCCTGCTGGTGTCCACGATGCTGCGCCTGTCGCTCAATGTGGCCTCGACGCGTATCGTGCTGACCGAAGGCCATACCGGCGGCGCCGCTGCCGGCAAGGTGATCGAAGCCTTCGGCCACTTCCTGATCGGCGGTAACTACACCGTCGGTATCGTGGTGTTCGTCATCCTCACCATCATCAACTTCACCGTCGTCACCAAGGGTGCGGGCCGTATCGCCGAAGTGGGCGCGCGCTTCGCCCTGGACGCGATGCCGGGCAAGCAGATGGCGATCGGCGCCGACCTGAACGCCGGCCTCATCGACCAGGAAGACGCCAAGAAACGTCGCNNATCGACGCCGACCTGAACGCCGGCATGATCGGCGAAGCCGAGGCGCGCAAGCGCCGCGCCGAAGTCGGCCAGGAAGCCGAGTTCTACGGCGCCATGGACGGTGCTTCGAAGTACGTCAAGGGCGATGCCATCGCCGGCATCATGGTCACCCTGATCAACGTCATCGGCGGCCTGATCGTCGGCGTGGTGATGCACGACATGGCCGTCGGCGATGCCGCGAAAACCTATACCTTGCTGGCGATCGGCGACGGCCTGGTCGCGCAGATTCCTTCGCTGATCATCTCGATCGCGGCCGGTATGGTCGTCTCGCGCGTGGCCAACGACCAGGACATCGGCGGCCAGATGGTCGGCCAACTGTTCGCCAAGCCCGAGGTGCTGTACATCACCGGCATCATCATCGGCGGCCTGGGCCTGATCCCGGGCATGCCGAACCTGGTTTTCCTGCTGCTGGCCGGCGCCCTCTGCGGCAGCGGCTACCTGCTGGCCAAGCGCGCCAAGGATGCGCCGCAGCGCGAAGCCGAAGCCGCGGCCGATGAAGCGGCGGCGGGCGCGGCCAAGGCAGCATCCGCCGAGACCGAGGAAGCGACCTGGCAGGACATCATGCCGGTCGACACCCTGGGCCTGGAAGTGGGCTACCGCCTGATCCCGTTGGTCGACAAGACCCAGGGCGGCGAGCTGCTCAAGCGCATCAAGGGCATCCGCAAGAAGTTCGCCCAGGAAGTCGGCTTCCTGGCGCCGCCGGTGCACATCCGCGACAACCTGGAACTGAAGCCGTCCGCCTACCGCATCACCCTGAAGGGCGTGGAAGTGGGCGCCGGCGAAGCGGTCAACGGCCAGTTCCTGGCGATCAACCCGGGCATGGCGAGCGGCACGCTGCCGGGCCAGCAGACGACCGACCCGGCCTTCGGCCTGCCGGCCGTCTGGATCGAGGCCAGCATGCGCGACGAGGCGCAGAACCTGGGCTATACCGTGGTCGACGCCGGCACCGTCGTCGCGACCCACCTGAACCACCTGATCACGACCCACGCGTCGGAACTGCTGGGGCGCATGGAAGTGCAGGCCTTGCTGGATCACCTGGGCAAGGAATCGCCGAAGCTGGTCGAAGACCTGGTGCCGAAGGTGGTGTCGCTGTCGACCTTGCAAAAGGTGCTGCAGAACCTGCTGCTCGAAGGCGTGCACATCCGCGACATGCGCACCATCATCGAGACCCTGTCGGAACACGCGCCGCAGACCCAGGACCCGAACGATTTGACCGCGCTGGTGCGCATTGCGCTGGGACGCGCGATCGTGCAGCAGCTGTTCCCGGGCACCAACGAACTGAGCGTCATGACCCTGGACAACCGCCTCGAGCGCCTCCTGATGCAGGCCCTGGGCGCCGGCGGCGACGGCACCGGCATCGAACCGGGCCTGGCCGACACCATCGCCCAGCAGGCCCACCTGGCTTCCCAGCAGCAGGAGGCGATGGGGCACACGCCGGTGCTGCTGGTGCCGGGCCCGCTGCGCGTGCTGCTGTCGCGCTTCCTGCGCCGCGCGCTGCCGCAGCTGAAGGTCTTGTCGCATTCGGAGATTCCGGAGACCAAGACGATTCGGGTGACCAGTTTGGTGGGGGCGCAGTAACAAGACCCGTTCGACGAACGGATGAAAACCCCGGTGTGCGCCGGATCGTTGGCCGCCGATGGTGTGCCACGGTCACGGAGCCCGTCGGCGTGGCGTTATCGGTTTGTTGAATCCGCGTGGGCACAGGTGCCCACCCTACGGGTGACGTTCCGTCATCGCGTATTTCACTCCGATGCCTCAACGTAGGGTGGGCGCCCGTGCCCACGCATTACGCACGCATCCGTCAGTCAGCAACACCACCATTTCGCCCGCCGACAGACAGCCCGGCCACGCACCTCCAAACCCCCCAGCGAGAATTAGCCCCATTTCCCCATCCTTTTCGGTAGATGGTTGCTTCACGGCATCGTCAATAATCTCTTCCGTAGACAGGCGAGTCATGCCTGCAATGAACAGACCAGAAGCAGTGCGGAGAAAAAGATGAATGTGAAGAAATTTACAGCGGCAACTTCCCGTGAGGCCTTGCGCAAGGTGCGCGATGCGCTCGGGCCTGACGCCGTCATCCTCTCGAACCGGCCCGTCGACGGCGTGGTCGAGATCCTCGCGCTCGACAACGACGACGTCGCCTCGCTCGCTTCCCCGGCCGCCGAATCCGACATGGCCGCGCCCCAGCCGCGCCTCGACCACCTGCACGCCTTCGAGCCGGAAGCCCCGGCTTTCGTGAACCGCCGCGCCGCAGCGCCGGCAC
>DOUW01000213.1:7218-7428 GCA_003520365.1 Massilia sp. | reverse complement strand
GCGCGCGTCGGCGGCGACGAGTTCCTGATGGTCCTGCCATGCCCGGACGATGCCGCCGCCCAGGCCGCGCGCCGGGCCGAGGACATCATCCGTGCGGTGTCGCAGCCGATCCGGCTCGGGAATATCGAGGTGGTGCTGTCGGCCTCGGTCGGCATCAGCCGTTTCCCGCAGGACGGCGAGACCGCGAGCGCCCTGATCCATGCCGCCGAC
>DOUW01000213.1:420-7089 GCA_003520365.1 Massilia sp. | reverse complement strand
CCCAGTTCACGCTGAACGTGGAGCGCCGCCTGCAGGCCGCGCTCGAGCACGGCGGCCTGCTGCTGCACTACCAGCCCATCGTCCACCTGGCATCGGGCAGGGTCGACGGCGTCGAGGCGCTGGTGCGCCTGGACGATGGCGCCAGCCCGGCGGTGGGTCCCGCCACCTTCGTCCCGATCGCCGAAAGCTGCGGCCTGATCGCCCCGATGGGCGAGTGGGTGGCGGCGCAGGCTTGCCGCCAGCAGGGGCAATGGCAGGCGGCCGGCCTGCCGCTGAGCGTCTCGGTCAACGTCTCGGCCCTGCAGTTCCGGCGCTCGGACTTCGTCGGGCGCGTCCGCGACGTGATCGAGGCCACCGGCATCGATCCGCACTGCCTGGTCATCGAGCTGACCGAAACGGCCGTCATGGAAAACCTGGCCGAAGCAATCGGCATCCTCCGCGCAGTGCGGGCGCTGGGCGTGTGCGTCGCCCTCGACGACTTCGGCACCGNNGGCACCGGCTACTCGAGCCTGAGCATGGTCTCGACCCTGCCGCTCGATAAACTGAAGATCGACCAATCCTTCGTGCGCCGCATCGACACCGACCACGCCAGCCGCGCGGTCATCGACGCCGTCATCGCCCTGGCCAACAGCCTGGGCCTGGAATTGGTGGCCGAAGGCATCGAGACCGAGGCGGCCCTGCATTACCTGCGCGAACGCGGCTGCCAGCTGGGGCAGGGGTATTATTTCAGCCGGCCGTTGCCGGTGGCGCAGCTGGAAACGTGGCAGGCGGGGCGCTGAAGATCGGGAGCGGGGCGGGGACGCCCCAAGGGGGTAAACAAAAAAAGGGTTACAAGCGCGAAGCGTGTAACCCTTTTTTCTTACTACTGAATTCTTGGGGTGGCTGATGGGACTCGAACCCACGACAACAGGAATCACAATCCAGCCGTCAAAAGCCGATTTCCCCTTTGTCTTCAACGCCTTGCATTTTTTACTTTCCAACGGCTTCCCGGAAAACGGCACGCAACCATGCGGGTTTCAAGAGACCCGTTGGAAAATTTCCGGGCCGTGGAGAACAGGATAGCATGTCACTCGGTCGCCTTCGCGCGCCGCTCCATCCGCCGGTCGTAGTGCCGGTGCGTTGTCGCCGGGTTCGCGTGCGCGGCGAAGTCGTAGGCGTCCTCGTTCCGGTTCCGCAGCTTCGTCGTGATCGCTGCCGGCCGCACGTCGGACAGGGCGAAGTACTCCGGGTGCTCGGTGATCTTGTACCCCTCGTACGCCTCCATCGTGGTGCCGGCCTTGCGCGCCGCGCGGTACCGACCCTCCCATTCCCGCTTCGCCGCCAGCGCGGCCGCCACCTCCTTGTCGAACGACGCGATCCAGTCGAACATCGCGTCCGCCCACAGCGACCCCCAGCCGCTCTTCGTGTACGGCTGCCCCTTTGCGTTGGCAAACAGATACATGCGGCTTGCCGTGTGCGCCTGCTTCGCCCGCGCCACCACCGTGCGCAGCCGCGGCGACCATTCGCGCAGCTTCGTCACCTCGTCCTCGCCCTTCTTCCTTTTCGCGCTGATCACCCGCACGCCGTCCTTGGCCAGGCCGGCCACATGGAACGGACGCACCTCGGCAGCGCGGAACCCGGTGAGGTAGGTGAACATACCGGCGCATCCCATGACCTGGTAGCCAGGCGTCTGGCGCCGCGCCCACAGGTAGAAGCGCACCACCTGGCCACGGTAGATCGTGCGCACCTTCTTTTCGGTCCGGTTCTGCATCATGTCCGTGAACGGGTTCGCCTCCATCAGCCCCCAGCGCACCGCGTAATGGCAGATCGTCGACATCAGCGACAGCTCCTTGTTTGCCTTCGCCGGCGCGCCCGCCTTCGCGCGCGCGTCTAGGTACTGGTACCCGTGCAGCGTCTTCAACGCCATTGGCCGCATGGCGCCGAAGAACTTCGTCAGGTTCGCATAGGTGCCAGAGCGTACGGCCAGCCCGTCCTTCGACTGGTCCCGGTAGTGCGTGGGCGCCACCTCGTCGCGGAATCGTTCGATCATCTCGGCCACCGAGCCGGCCACCACGACACCCTGCTGGATGTCGAGCGCCTTGCGCTTCGCGCTGCGTTCGGCATCGGCGATCGCCTTCCTGTCGCCCAGCGGCGCGGTGGCCAAGGTCTCGCTGGTATTGTCCGGATGCTGGTAGTACCAGGAGACCTTGCGCTTGCCGACGCGCTTGTACAGGCGATCGATCCCGGTGCGCTCTTTAGTGCTGGAAGGCGTTGAGGTTTGGTGTTTCGGCATATCGCGATCGCGTCGTCTCTTCGGAAATTCCCATCTTCTTGTCGTGGTAGGCCCGCGCCACACGCGGCAGCCCGCTCGATCCGACCTCGAAACGCCACCGGTTCGAGGTCAGCCACGATACCATCCTGCTGCGCTGGTTCGGCTTGCAGTCGACCAGCTGGGCCAGTTCGTCCGCGCTCAGGTATGCGCTCGCTGCATTCATCGTCTATCCCTCCTGTTTCGTTTCCTGGCGCAGGTATTCCTCCGCGTTTTGGCGCCAGGCTGCACCGTGTTTCTGGTACATGTTCAGCAGAAAGTGGATCACGGCCGCCTGCTCGTTCTCTGCCCGGTTCCCGATCTTGTGGCCGAGCTTTCGGAGCTGGGCAGCAATGCCGATGCACGTGAAGTTGGGCCGCCCGAGGATGGCGGTCGTGTCCTCGTTCAGCGGCAGGAGCTCGGCGCGCAGCTCCGCGATCTCTGCCTCCATCGCGCGTTCCACATCGGTCGGCGCGTGCAGCGGGAAGTCTGCGCCGACACCGATCCGCGCGCGCCACGTCTTTACTTCCAGGCCGGCGGTCGCTGCGCTGTTTTCGCTCATCTGGTTCATGCCTTCTTCTCCCCTTTGGGCTTTCTGAAAATTTGTTTTTGCGATTGCAGCTGCTCCTCGGCGCGCCGGCGCAGCGCGCGCTGCAGCTGAAGGTCGAGGCGCACGATTGCCAGCTGCTCGAACAGTGCGCGCGCCATCTGCTCGTCGCTGCCGTACATCGCGCGCACCTGGTCGAACGACGTCATGCCGTCGCCAGCACCGGCTCGGCCGGCGCCGCCGGCTCGCGCACGTTCATCGGCCGCATGCTGCCGGTGCGCAGGTTCACGAAGGCGCCGTGCCAGGTCAGCTTCCCGTGGCGGAAGAACTCCCACAGGATCGACAGCGCCGGCGTCACGATCGACTGGTTGACGAACAGCTCCTGACGCTCGAGCGCCTCGGCCAGGCCGCAGCTGGGCGTGTCATCCTCGACCGCCTGCAGGTCGACCAGCTCGGGCAGCACTTGGTACGGGCTCGGCAGCGGCGCGCTGTTCGCCGGCGCGCCCAGCCCGGCCCGGCCTGTGAATAACTCACCGAACAGCACCTGGCCGTCGGCCGCGCGGTTGCCCAGGTCCATCAGGTAGTGCACGCCGTAGCGCTGCAGCTTCGCGTGGATCTCGTGGCGGGCCCGGGCGCTGTCGACGCAGGCGATCGCCATGCCGAACTGGCGCGAGTCGTCGTTGTAGCGGCCGTGCACGGCTTCCCAGTCCAGGCCGAAGAAGGCGTTGATCCGGTTGACCAGCACGTGGGCCTTGCTCGCGCCGACGTCGAAGGCGCCGAACAGCTGGCGGCCCATGTTCGCTTCGCTGACCGTATCCGGGTCGAAGACCTTCACGTGCAGGCCAGGGTGGCCCAGCGCCGTGATGGCGTGGTTCAGCCTGGCCAAGCCGGTGAGCATCTGCGAGCCGTTGCCGCCGCAGCCGATCAGGGCGATGCGCACCTTATGGCTCAGCATGGTGGGTGGCGTGATATGCGGCATGCGATCACCCGAAGATCTTCGACGCCGGTACCGGAATGTCGATGTAGAGCCCAAGCACGCACATCCGGAACGCCACCGTGGGCTGGTCCTTGTCCAGGTCGCCGAACACGCCGGCGATCTTCACCGAGCCGCGGTCGTCCTCGTTGTCGGTGTCGCTGAATAACGCGCCGAGGCGCCCGTGGCTGTGCAGGTCGATCGCCAAGCTCTCGTCCGGGCCGGGCACCACCTGCTCATACTGGATGCTGCCGGCCGTGGCCTCGCCGATGATCTTCGGGTACTCGATGCGCCAGGCCTTCTCCTTGTGGTTCCAGAGCAGACTGGCCGCGGCTTCGATCGGCGCGTCCGCCTTCGCCTTCGTGGCGAATTCCTTCATCAGGTCCAGCGCGCTCCCAATGCTGCCGAAGTCCAGCTCGCACTTCTTCGTCATTTCGCCGAATGGGATCGCCACGGCGGTGTGCTTGGCCAGCGGCTGGATGTAGTGCAACCACGGGCGGCGCACCTCGAGGTGCAGGCCGTCGGCCGCCAGCAGGAAGCGGTGGCCGCTTTCCTGCAGCGGGTGGAACGGCGCGTAGCGCGGCACGGCGGCGACCGGCGCGGCGGCCAGCAGGGCCATGTCCATCTGCAGCTGGTCGTCCGGCGCGGTTTCCTCATCGACGGCCAGCGGCAGAGGACGCTGCTCGCGCAGGACGGCCTCGGCGGTCTCCAGGAAGGTGTTGAAGGATGCGCGGGTGATGTCGAGCAGCTCGCTGAACTGGTTGGCAAATTCTTGCTTTTTCATGTCGTCCTCTTTATTTAATTAGTGGTGGCGCGGGCGGCGATGCGGGTGATCGCTTCCTGCAGGGTTTCTTCTGAATCAACCAGCGCGCGCTGCATTGCGGCTGGATCGGCGCTGGCCAGCTGGGCGCGCCAGAGCTGCTCCATACCGCCCTTGAACTTGACGGCGTTACTGCGGTTCGGGTGCGTAAAATGGCTGCGGAAGAACGCGCGCTCGTAGCGGTCGATCACCTCCGCGCCGAAGGTCGGCGGCAGTTCCACGTTGCCAGTGCAGATCCGGCCGCCGTCCCACACGTTGAAGTGCGGGGAGTGGTACAACCGGGTGCGCGGCGTCGGCCGGGCGTCCTCGCGCAGCGCGAATACGAACCAATCGTTGGGCGTGGCCACGAACACGAGCGCCGGGTGCGCGGCCATGCCATGTCCTTCCAGCTTTCCGGAGCCGGCCGCCTTGAACCAGGTCATGCGCACCGCGGCCGGCGTCCACCAGGCGATCACGTTTGGCGAGCTGAACAGCAGGTTGTCCGGCAGGAAGCCGGTGAACGCCGTGGCGGCGCCGACTGCATTCGCGAAGTTCGCCAGCGCGCCCTTCGACAGCGGCGCGCCGGCGCCGATCACTTGGCGGCCCGGGGTCACAGCGTCCGACAGGACCGGGTGCGAGGTGGCGTAGACGTCGCCAACGTTCGACTGGTACATCAGCACGGCGCCAACCAGGCGCAGAACGCGCTCGCCTTCGCTCACGATTTTCACGGGGTGCAGGCTCAAAATTCTTCTCCCAGCAGCAGAATCAGCTTCTCGGTGAGCACGGCGACCTGGATCGCCTGCTCGGTCTTGGTCATGAACTCGTGCACACCAGCTGCGGTCATCGGTACCGGGTTGGCATCGATGAAGTCGCAGTACTCTCCGCAGTTGCCGAGTTCGTTGAGGTACTCGTCGATCATCTCGCCGATCACATCGTGCTGTTTCCAGAGCAGGATCATTGAGCCGTCGATGGTTTCGCGGCCGCAGCGATAGGTGCCTTTATCAGCTGGCGTAAGGATGAAATCGGACTGGCTGACCAGGGCATGCAGTGCGTCGCACACGGCTACAACCTGCAATGCAAATACCGTCGACGCAGCTGCTTCGATCTCGGCGCGCGAGCGAACGCGCTTCGGTGCGCAAACCCACTTGGGCAACTCCCGGTAGAACACCTCGCGCGTGACGACATGTTCGTTCTCGACAAGCTCCGCCACCGTGTCGTACCCGCACTCGATACGACGGTTCTCTAGTAGCTCGATGTCGTTATCGCTATATCTCCAGTGCACGGCCTCAACCCATCCAAGCGCACCCCAGGGGGTGTGCGCATCAGGCAGCAGCAGGGTGGCATCCTGCAGGACCGCCAGGACGGTCTGGCCGAAGCCTTCGAGCAGGCGCTCTAGGTGCTCGATGCCCTTCGAGAGAGCAAAGCGCGGAGGAAAGTTGTTGCCGCACCCCATGCGCGTAAAGCAGAACCAGGCGGTGTGCGCCTTGTCGTGGCCGTGGCCAGTGTCCTCCAGTTGCTGCACGTGCAGCTCCCAGCGGAAGAACTTGCACGGCCGCGCGCGGATCAGCTTCGTCCACCAGTGCGCGAGCGCGCGCTCGGCCAGATGCTTCTCTTGGGCGCCGAAAACTTCTACCAGCAGCGCGTTGCGCGGCGTGCGCAGCATCGCGTCGCTAATCACTCCGGCTTCGAGCAGCGCGATCGTCAGCGGCACGGCCAGGGCATCGTCGCCCGGCAGGACGTACTGCGCCGGCACCTCCGGCGCGATCGCCGGCAGGGCCAGGATGGAGGCAGGCAGCATTGCAGTCACGGCAGGACCGCCTGATTGACGGATGGGGCGAGGCAGCGCGGGCCAGTGGCGCGGCGTGCCTGCTCGAGGACCTTCGCCAGCTGCCGGGCCAACGGGGAGCGCGCCTGCTCGGCGGTGATGATGTGCGCCGGCCGGGCACCGGAATCCAGGCGGCCAGCGGTGCGCAGGCGCAGCAGTGCTGCCTCGCGCACGCTGGCGCCCTTCGTGCCGACGGCGCGGCGGAAAGTATAGACGGCCTTGGCACCGACGTGCTCCG
>DOUW01000213.1:0-146 GCA_003520365.1 Massilia sp. | reverse complement strand
TAGAAAAGGTCGAGGGTGAACTTGTCGACCGGCTCCTCGCCGGCGACCGGAGCGGGCTCGGCCACAGCTGTCGCATCGATTACGGCTGGTTCAGCGGTGACCTGGGGCGCCTCTTCGCTGCGCGCGGCGCCCGCGTCGGCACCGCC
>DOUW01000058.1 GCA_003520365.1 Massilia sp. | reverse complement strand
TAGGGTGGGTTCTCGAACCCACGCTGTCCGGCGCTCCGCTACGCGCTGGCGTGTGTCGGAGACGCAGGGCGGCGGCCGTGCGAGGTGGGTTCGAGAACCCACCCTACGACAACGCACTTGCAAAAACACAAAGAGCCCGCATTGCGCGGGCTCTTTGTGTTTCGGTCTCGACGGGCCGGCCCAGGCTCAGACGCCTTCGGTGACCTTGGCAGGCGGCACCTTTGTCAGCGGCACGGTCTTGCCGGCGCCCGCACCCGGATCGCGGCCGCGGCCCGTCAGGTAGAAGGCGATGCGCATGATGATGCGGAACACGAAGCGCACCAGCACCAGAGTCAGGATCGCTTCCACGAAGGTGACCAGGAAGGCCGGCAGCACGGTCCAGCGTTCGGCGCGGCGACCGAATTTGGCCGCCATGCGCTCGCGGGAGATCTCGATGCTGTCGTAGAAGGTCGGCACCACGAGCAGGGTCAGCAGCGTCGAGGTGATCGTGCCGCCGATGATCGCCACCGCCAGCGGCTGGTAGAACTTGCCGTCGGGACCGAGGGCCAGCGCCACCGGCAGCATGCCGGCGATCAGCGCGAAGGTCGTCATCAGGATCGGGCGCAGGCGCACGCGGCCGGCCTTCATCAGCGCTTCCTCGCGGTCATAGCCCTCATGCTCGAGGGTGCGCGCCGCTTCCAGCAGCAGGATCGCGTTCTTCGCCACCAGGCCCATCAGCATGATGATGCCGATAAAGCTCATCAGGTTCAGGGTGCCGCCGGTGATCAGCAGCGCCACCACCACGCCGAACAGGGACAGCGGCAGCGACATCATCACGCCGATCGGCGCGGTGAAGGAACCGAACTGCATCACCAGGATCAGGTACATCAGGCCGATACCGCCGAACAGGGCGATCGTCATTTCGCGGAACAGCTCGGCCTGGTCCTTGCCGGCGCCGCCCAGCGCCAGGCCGTAACCCGGCGGGAAGTCGAAGCTCTTCGCCAGTTTCATGGCGTCGGCCGTCACTTCGCCGTTCGAACGGCCCTGGGCGTTGGCCGAGACCGTGATCACGCGCTTGCCGTTCTTGTGCACGATTTCCGACGGCCCCTTGCCCATGCTGATGCGGGCGATCTGCTCCAGCGGCACCATGGTGTTGGTGCCGGCGATCGCGATCGGCAGGCGCTCGATGTTCTCGATGTTGACGCGGTCCTCGGGATGCAGGCGCACGGCAACGTCGCGCGTCTCGCCGGTCGGGTCGACCCAGTCGCCGACCTCGATGCCGGCGAAGGCCACGCGCAGCGCGGTGGCGGCGTCGCCGACCGACACGCCCATCGAATTGGCCAGGCCGCGGTCGAGCTCGATCTGCAGCTCGTCCTTCGGATCCTGCTGCGACAAGGTCACGTCGACCGCGCCCGGCACCTGGCGCAGCTTCTCCATGTAGGCCGAGGTCAATTCCATCAGCTTGCGCGAGTCGTTGCCGGTGAACTCGATCTGCACCGGCTTGCCGCCGCCCGAGAGGTCGTCGATCACCGTGTATTCGGCACCGACCAGGCGGCCCACCTTCTGGCGCAGCTCAGCGCCGATCTCGGCGGCGCTGCGGCTGCGCGTGTTGCGCTTGCCGATCTCGACGTAGATCGAACCGCCGCTCGGACGGGCGACGATGTCGGTCGCCCGGGTTTCCGGCAGCGTGTGCGCGAGCTGGGCCGCCTGCTCCATCTTGACGCGGGCGAACTGCAGGCTCGAGGAAGCCGGAGTGCGCACCTCGATCATGATCTTGTTGCCGTCGCCTTTCGGCAGGAAGCTGGTGCCGCCCAGGAACCACTGCATCGCGACCGCGGCCACGAAACTGAGCACGGCGATCACGCCCATCCAGCGGCGGTGATGCAGGGCCCAGGCAATCACGTTGCCATAGCGGCCGGCCAGGCGGTCGAACCAGGCATTGAAGCGGACCAGCACTTTCGACAGGCCCTTCTTCGGCTCCAGGTGGTGGCCCGGCGGGTCGCCCCAGTAGGCCGACAGCATCGGGTCGAGCGTGAAGGAAATGAACAGCGACACCAGCACCGAGCAGGTCACGGTCAGGGCGAAGGGACGGAACCATTCGCCGGCCACGCCCGGCATGAAGGCGACCGGGATGAACACGGCCATGATCGAGAACGTGGTGGCGGCCACCGCCATGCCGATCTCGGCGGTGCCGACCAGGGCCGCGGTGCGGCGGTCCTTGCCCGCTTCCATGTGGCGCACGATGTTTTCGCGCACCACGATGGCGTCGTCGATCAGCACGCCGATCGCCAGCGACAGCCCGAGCAGGGTCATGAAATTCAGGGTGAAGCCGCACAGCCAGACCGCGATGAAGGCGGCCAGCACCGAGGTCGGCAGCGACAGCGCGGTGATCAGGGTCGAGCGCCAGGAATTCAGGAAGGCATAGACCACGAACACGGTCAGCACGGCGCCGAAGACCAGCGACTCGATCACGTTGTTCAGGCTGCTCTGGGCTTCCTCGCCGCCGTCGCGGGTGACGCTCAGGCTGGTGCCCTTCGGCAGTTCCTGGTTGATCTGGGCGACCAGCTCGTGTACGTGCTTGGCGATCGCCACGGTCGAGGCGTCGCGGGTGCGCACGATCGAGATGCCGACGTTCGGACTGCCGCTGTGGATCGAGGCGCTGTCGATGTCGGCGAAGCCGTCCGCGATCTCGGCCACCTGGTTCAGGCGCACGATGGTCTCGCCGCTGCGCTTGACGACGATCTGCGAGAAGTCTTCCGGACGCTCGATGCGGCCGATCAGGCGGATGCCCTTCTCGTCGAGCACGCCGCGCACCTTGCCCACCGGCGCATTCGTGTTCTGGTTGCGCAGCGCATTCGTGACTTCGGTCACCGAAACGTTGTACTCGCGCAGCTTGTCAGCGCGCAACAGCACCGACAGTTCGCGCCGCAGCGCGCCGTTGACGTTGACGGTGGAGACGCCGTCGATGGCGCGGAAACGGTCGGCCAGCACGTCCTCGGCCAGGCGCGAGATCGTGGCATGGCTCTGGCTGCTGGACGACAGGGCCAGTTGCATGATCGGCTGGGCCGAGGGATCGACGCGGCGCAGGATGGGCTCGCGCATCTCGATCGGCAGCTTGTAGCGTACCGCCGAGATGGCGTTGCGCACGTCGTCCGAGGCTTCGATCAGGTTGCGCTTGAAGTCGAATTCGAGCACCAGGGTGGCGCTGCCTTCGTTGGCGTAGGCCGTGACTTCGGTCACGCCCTGCACGCTCTGCATCTGCTTTTCCAGGCGGTCGACGATCTCGCGCTCGGCTGTTTCGGGCGAGGCGCCCGGATACGGGATGCTGACCACGATCACCGGGACGTCGACGTCGGGCATCTGGTTGACGCGCAGCTTGGACAGGGCCAGTAAACCAATGCACATCATGGCCAGGATCAGCACGAGCGTGGCGACCGGCTTCCTGACGCTGAAATTGGAGAGGAACATGGCTTATTTCCCTTTGGGCTGCGCCACCAGGGGCGTGGCGGCATTCGCCGCGACACCGGCGGTGGCAATCTTCGCAGCCGCCATCTCGACCTTTTGTCCATCCTTCAGGTTCGAGCTCGGGCTGCGCAGCACGGTGTCGCCGGCGGCAAGACCGGTCTTGATCTCGAAGTTGCCGGTGCGCTGGTCGCGCATGCCGACCTGCAGGTTCACTTTCGACAGCTTGGCATCCTTGACGCGCCAGGTATAGGTGTCGTCGCCGCTGCGCACGATGGCGCTTTCCGGCAGCATCAGCGCGTCCGAGGTCTCGGCGTCGATCCGTCCTTCCGCGTACAGCCCCGCGACGCGGGGTTGTTCGCCGGTCAGGCCCACCAGCACCTCGACCTGGCGCGTGATGCCGTTGGCGGAAGGGTCGATGCGCTTGACGGTGCCGGCGAACTGCTGGTTGCCGTAGCCGTTGATGTGGAACTTGACCGGCTGGCCGACCTTCACGGTACTGATCTTGTCGGTCGAGACGCGTCCCTCGAAGCGCATGCTGTTGGGGTCGATGACCTTCACCAGTTCCTTGCCGATGGTCGCGGTGTCGCCGGCGGACACCTTGCGGTCGCTGACGATGCCGTCGAACGGCGCACGCACCGACGTGCGCGCCAGCTGCTGGCGCGCGAGCGCGGCGCGGCTCTTCGCGGCCGACAGTTCGCTCTGGGCGCTGTTGCGGCGCACTTCGGCCTCGTCGAAGGCTGCGGCCGAGGTCATGCCCGAGGCGCGCAGGGTCTTCAGGCGCTCGAGCTGGCGGTTGGCCTGGTCGAGCGCCTGGCTTGCCGCGCGCACCGCCTCGTCGGCCGACAGCAGCGAATCGCGGATCGCGGTCTCGTCGAGTTTCACCAGCAAGTCGCCGCGCTTGACCGGTTCGCCGTTTTCCTTCAACACCTGCAGCACCACGGCCGAGACTTCCGCGCGCAGGTCGGCGCGGCGTTCCGGCTGGATCGAGCCCGTGATCACCGGGCCGGACGCCAGCGCATCGCTCTGCACCGTCAGCAAGTCCTCGGGCGCGACCAGCAACTGGCTGGGCTTGCCGTCGTTCTGCTTGGCCTGGGCGGTGGCATTCGAACCCGGCTTGGCCGGATCCTTGGCCTCCTTGCTGCAGGCGGCCAGGGCCGACGCGATGGCAAGGACGAGTAGAGTGTTGCGCAGCATGTTGAGTCTCTCCAATGGACGCTGATATGTATGTATTTTTCTAAAGCGGGATTTCGCCAGCGCGCAGTATCCGGGAGGCGGACGCACCAGTCAATTGACGATCCTGCGCACTGTGGTTTTCGATGGACGAACTGCGATCTGGCGCGATGAGCTGCATTTCAGGCGGACGAAACGCGGCGCATCGCGCGGACAGGCGGACACATGGCGGACAGGTCGCCGCCACGCGCTATCCTGTGGACGTGAGGAAATTTGCCCTTAAACCACGAACAGGTGATAGACCAGGAAGCCCATGCCGATGCCGGTGGCGATGCCGCCGCAGATCTCGACCAGGGTGTGGCCCATGCGTTCGCGCAAGATATGATGGCCCTTGACGTCCAGCGCCAGCCGATTGATGGCGGCGGCCTGGCGGCCGACGTGCTGGCGCAGGCTGTTGGCGTCGATCATGACGATGAAGGCCAGGGTGACGGCCACGCCGAAGGCCGGGTGCCCCATCCCCTCGCGCAGCGCGATCAGGGTCGCCATGCTGGTCACGACCGAACTGTGGTTGCTCGGGAAGCCGCCGTTGCCGACCAGGTTGAAGGCCCAGCGCCGCTGGCGCGCGCTGTTGATCAGGAATTTGATCGGACCGACGACGAGCCAGGTCAGGAATGGCGTGATGAGGTAAGTGAAGTCCATGATTTTCCAAAAAATAAATTCCGGGCGGAATTATGGCAGAAGCCACGGGCGCGGGCGACCTGCGCTGCGCCGTCTCCCCCTGGGAAACAGGTAAGATGCCTCTAAACTGTGGCATTTCAGCCAATAACCAATTACCAATTACCAATTACTAATAACCAGGAACCTGGACAAGCGCCGCGGCGATTGTCCAGGTTCCGTAAAAAGGAGTCACCATGCGTCACTTCCGGCTGTCGTTCGCGGTCACTGTCGTGCTCATGGCCCTGGCGGGCTGGTGGGGTTACGAGCATGGCGGGGTCTCGGGCATGTTGTCGGCGCTGTGGATCACCGCGGTGCTGGGCGTGCTCGAGGTATCGCTGTCGTTCGACAACGCGGTGGTGAATGCCTCGGTGCTGCGGCACTGGAACGAATTCTGGCGCAAGCTGTTCCTGACCGTCGGCATCCTGGTCGCCGTGTTCGGCATGCGCCTGCTGTTCCCGCTGGTGATCGTCTCGGTCGCCACCGGCCTGGGGCTGGTCGATGTCTGGAACATGGCGATCGAGACGCCAAAGGAATACTCGCGCCACCTGACCGAGCACCACGCCGAGGTCTCGGCCTTCGGCGGCGCCTTCCTGATGCTGGTCTTCCTGAACTTCCTGTTCGACGAGGAAAAGGAACTGCACTGGCTCGGCTGGATCGAGGAAAAGATCGGCAAGTACGGGACCGAGGGCCTGGCGGTGCTGCTCACCCTGCTCGCCGTGTTCTTCGCCATGAGCCTGATGCCGGCGGAACGCAAGCTGGCCGTCCTGATTTCCGGCGTGGTCGGGGTGCTGGTCTACATCGGCGTCAACTGGATCAGCGGCCTGCTCGAGGAAGAAGAAGCCGACCCGACGGTCGGCAAGATGATCTCGCAGGGCAGCATCGGCGGCTTCCTCTACCTGGAAGTGCTGGACGCTTCGTTCAGCTTCGACGGCGTGATCGGCGCGTTTGCGATTACCAACGACGTCGTCATCATCATGCTGGGCCTGGCGATCGGCGCGATGTTCGTGCGCTCGATGACGGTGTTCCTGGTCTACAAGGGCACGCTGCAGGAGTTCGTCTTCCTCGAGCATGGCGCGCACTATGCGATCGGCATCCTGGCCCTGATCATGTTCGCCAGCGTGCACTTCCACATTCCGGAGTGGTTCACCGGCCTGTCGGGGCTGGCCTTCATCCTGGTGTCGCTGTGGTCCTCGGTGCGCTACCGCAAGCGCATGCAGTTGGAAGAGGAGCGCGACAGCATCGGCGTGGCCTAAGCAAGGCTTAAGCCTGCCGTTTTGACAATCCGCGCGGTCATGGCAGAATGGGCGCCGCGCGGCTATCGCGCGCCTTCGTCCCTTTAACATCGACTATCAAGCACACCATGCCGACTGCCCTGCCCCGCCGCGTCCTTCCCATCCTGCTGACCGTGATCGCCGCCCTGGTCGTGGTGCTCGGTCTATATACCTGGTTCACGCTCAGCTGGTCGTATTCCGAGGGTACGCGCGCCGGCTACCTGCAGAAATTCTCGAAGAAGGGCTGGCTGTGCAAGACCTGGGAAGGCGAGATCCTGCTCTCGAGCATGCCGGGTGCGATTCCCGAGCGCTTCGCCTTTACCGTGCGCGAAGAGAACCTGGTGCAGAAGCTGCAATCCACCATGGGCCAGCGCGTCGAGATCAGCTACGAACAGCACCGCGGCGTGCCGACCTCCTGCTTCGGCGAGACCGAGTATTTCGTGACCTCGGTGAATACCGGGCCGGAGAATCCGGTGGCGCCGAGCGACGCGCCGGCCACGGCGCAGTGATACGCTCCACATATCACTGAATTCAGATTGAGACGCGGCGCGTATCAGCGCCGTTGATCGTAGGGTTGGCACTTGTGCCCACGCGGTACGACGGTTGAAATAACGAGGCCGATGATCTCGCAGCGATGCGATGAATCATCGCCTTTTTCGTTTGCACGCGTTTCGACGTGCATCCGGTGGAACCGCGTGGGTACGAGTACCCACCCTACAAAATCTGGCCCGCTCAGCGCAGCTTGCCCACCAGCTCCGGCCCGACCGCCAGCTTGATGAAGGCCGGGTCGCCGCCGGGTTCCGGCTCGGCGCCGCGAATCCACAGTACGTTGCCCTTGCGGATCTTCCATGGCTGGGCCGCGCCGGCCAGGATGGTGGATGCCGTCTCGCCCAGCCGCGGCTGGTGGCCGACCAGCAGGGCGGGGAAGCGGTGGTGCGGCCAGCCGCAGGCGTCCAGCATCGCCTCGACCGTGGAATCGGGGCCGAGCGCCTCGTGGATGGTGTAGCGTCGTCCGAGCGCATCCGCGGTCTGGATGCAGCGCACGGTCGGGCTGACGAAGATGCGGCAGCCTTCGGGCAGCTGGCGGTCGAGCCAGGCGCCCATGCGCGCGGCGTGGCGGATGCCCTTGGCGCTCAGTGCCCGCTGGGCGTCAGGTTCGCCGGCCTCGGCCTCGGCGTGGCGCCACAGGATCAGTTCCATGTTTTTTCTCCTTGTCGGATTCGGCCGGCGCGGCGGCGCCGAGCAGGTCCATCAACAGTTGCTGGGCATTGCAGGGACGCTGGCCGGATCGCGGCTTGCGGCGCCGGTAGTGGCCGTCGCTGCCGAGCTCCCAGGCGCTGGTATTGTCCTTCAGGTAGGGGTGCAGGCCTTCGCGCAGCACCCGCTTCTTGAGGGCCGGCGCGCGCACCGGGAATGCCACTTCGACCCGGCGCAGCAGGTTGCGGTTCATCCAGTCCGCGCTGCCGAGGTAGACGTCGTGCTTCAGGTTGTTGCGGAAGTAGTAGATCCGGGTGTGCTCCAGGAAGCGCCCGACGATCGAGCGCACCCGGATGTTCGCGGACAGCCCCGGCACGCCGGGACGCAGCGCGCAGGCGCCGCGCACGATCAGGTCGATCCGCACGCCGTCGCAGGAGGCCTCGTAGAGCGCGCGGATCACGGTCTCGTCGGTCAGCGAATTCATCTTGGCGATGATGCGCGCCGGGGTGCCTTCGCGCGCGAGTGCCGCCTCGTGGTGGATCGCGCGCACGATTTCCATCTGCAGCGAGAAGGGCGCCAGCCAGATGCTGGCAAGCTGCTTGGGCCGGGTCAGGCTGGTCAGGTGGATGAAAACTTCGTTGACGTCGGCGCTCAGGTCCGGGTCCGCCGTCAACAGGCCGAAGTCGGAATAGAAGCGCGCCGTGGTCGGGTTGTAGTTGCCGGTGCCGAGGTGGGCGTAGCGTTTCAGGCCCGTCGGTTCGCGGCGCAGCACCAGCGCCATCTTGGCGTGGGTCTTCAGGCCGACCACGCCGTACACCACCTGGGCGCCCGCGTGCTCGAGCCGCTCGGCCCAGTTGATGTTGGCCTCCTCGTCGAAGCGCGCCATCAGTTCGACGATCACGGTGACCTCCTTGCCGCGGCGGGCGGCGCCGATCAGCGCCTCCATCAGCTCGGAATTCATGCCGGCGCGGTAGATGGTCTGCTTGATCGCCACCACCGCCGGGTCGCTGGCGGCGGCCTGGATGAAGTCGATCACCGGCTGGAAGGACTGGAAGGGGTGGTGCAGCAGCAGGTCCTGGCGCGCAATGGCGCTGAACATGTCGTGTCCGGCCAGGCGCGCCGGATAGCCGGGCGCGAAGGGCGGGAATTTCAGTTCGGCGCGGCCGTCGTTGTTGACGACTTCGAGCAGGCGTCCCATGTTGACCGGGCCGTCGACCTGGAACAGGCGGCTGCGGTCGATGCCGAACTGCTCGAGCAGGAAGTCGGACAGGTGGGCCGGGCAGTTGCGGCCCACTTCCAGGCGCACGGCGAAGCCGTACTGGCGGCTGTGCAGCTCGCTCTGCAGGGCCTGGCGCAGGTTCTTGACCTCCTCCTCGTCGACCCAGAGGTCGCTGTTGCGGGTGACGCGGAACTGCGAGCAGGCAAGCACCTCGCGCCCGGTGAACAGGTCCGGCAGGTGGGCCTGGATCACGGACGACAGCAGGCAATAGGAAATCCCGGGCGTGTCCGACAATTCGTCGGGCAGGCGGATCACGCGCGGCAGCACGCGCGGCGCCTTCATGATGGCGATGCCGGTGCCGCGCCCGAAAGCGTCCTTGCCGCTCAGTTCGACGATGAAGTTCAGGCTCTTGTTGATGACGCGCGGGAAGGGATGGGCCGGATCGAGGCCGACCGGCGTCAGCAGGGGCCGCACCTCGCGGTCGAAAAACTGCTTGACCCAGGCGCGCTGGGCGGCATTGCGGTCGCCCCGGCGCAGCAGGCGGATGCCGTGCTGCGCCAGCCGCGGCAGGATGGTCTCGTTCAGCAGCGCGTACTGGCGCGCGATCAGGCGCCGGCATTCGTCGCTCGCGGCGCCAAGCGTGGTGCCGAGGCCGTCGGGGATGCCGTCCGGCCCGTTCTCGAGCTGGTGGGCGGCCAGCAGGCTGGCCACGCGCACCTCGAAGAATTCGTCGAGATTGCTGCTGACGATGCACAGGAAGCGCAGCCGCTCCAATAGCGGGACCCGCTCGTCCTCGGCCTGGGCCAGTACGCGGCGGTTGAACTCGAGCAGCGACAGTTCGCGGTTCAGGAATGGGGCCGCGCGCTCGGGGGCGAGCTGGGCCGGCGGATCGGATTGCACCTTCTTGTCCATGTGCGGGCACGGAGTCTGTCGAAGGCGTCAGTCTAGTTGTCGAATATGACAGGGCGATTACCGGCTGTCGGGTCCGGCCATCGGCTTCTGGTATCCTCGTCCTTGCAATTCCTGCAAAGCCACTACAAGGAGATTGTCTTGAAAGCCATCGCCGCATTCGTGTTTTCCGCCGCCGCCCTCGCGGCGCCCGTCCTGCACGCCCAGGAAGCGCCGCAGGTCCCCCCCGCCACTGAAGCGGCCACGCGCTGGCTGGCCGTGATGGACGCGGGCAAGACCGCCGAGGCCTGGGACCAGGGCGCGCCGGTCATGCAGTCCGCGATCACGCGCGACACCTGGAACCAGGTCGGCACCCAGGCGCGCGCGCCGCTCGGCGCGGTCAAGTCGCGCAAGCAGACCTCGGCCACCTTCACCAAGAGCCTGCCGGGCGTGCCCGACGGCGAGTACGTCGTGATCCAGTACGCCACCGACTTCGCCAACCGCGCCGGCATGACCGAAACCGTCGTGCCGATGCGCCTGCCTGACGGCAGCTGGAAGGTGACGACCTACCTGATCCGCTGACGTCTGGCTGCAAGCCTGGCCGTCGACCTTCAGGCGCCGCTCGGCTTCAGCCTCCACAGCTGGGTCGGCAGCGCCGCCGGGGCGTCGGGTTTGAAGAAGCTCGAGTCCTGGATGTGCGAGGTGGTCACGTACACCGTGCCGTCCGGGCCCTGGGCGAAGGTGTCCGGCCAGCGCAGGCGCTTGTCCTGCACCAGCGTGCGGATCGGGGCCTGCGCGCCGGCGTCGAGGTCGCGCGCCCGCACCGAATCGACTTCGACCGAGGTGAGCAGCATGACGTTCGTTCCGCGCGGGATCAGGAGGCCGTCCGCCACCTCGTTCAGGCCATAAGGCTCGACGCTGCCCGACACGTCCTCGCCGCGCATCCCGGCACCGACCAGCACCCTGGTGGGAATGCGGTACAGGGTGTCGCCCTTGATCGCCTGCCAGTACAGGTACTGGCCGTCGCCCGAGAGTTCGATGCCGTCGGCCGAGAACTCGACGCCGCGGCCGTCCGGGCGGCGCAGCTCCTTGCCGTCCGCCTTCACGTTCAAGCCCTTCTTCATCTGGGTCGACGAGTCGCCGTCGAGCACGCGCACGGCCTTGCCGCTGCCGAGGTCGACGACCAGGATGGCGCCGACCACGCCCGAATCGGTAATGTAGGCATGGCGGCCGTCCGGCGCGAAGCGCACGTCGTTCAGGTAGGAGCCTTGCGGCGCCGCGTCTTCGTTGAACGCGATGGTGCGCACCGCCCTGTTGCTCGCCAGGTCGACCTGGACCAGCTTGGCCCCGCCCGAGACCAGGTGGCTTTGCGCCGGCGCGGCCGGATCCAGCACCCACAGGCTGCCGCGCCCGTCGGCCACCACGCTCTGCACGCAGACCCAGTGGTCTTCGGGCGAGATGTCGTCCTTCTTCGCGTTGCGCCAGGCGTTCCATTCCTCGTCCGGATAAGGCTTCAGGCCGCCGTCCGGCAGCAGCTCGGCCACCGACACCGCCGTGTCCTCGGTCCAGCGCGGGAAGTTGACGAAGATGCGATTGTCTTCCGAGACCGAGACCCCGGTCACCTGGTGGCCGAACGCGGCCACCTGTTCGATCGTGAATCGGCCTTGCTTGAAGTCCTGCGTGGATGCCTGGTCGGTCATGGGATGCCTTTCGAGGAGTGTTCGATGTGTGGGTCAGGCCGCCTTGCGCAGCTTGCGCTGGCTGGACGCCGGCGGCGTCGGGTTTTCCTGTTCGCGCGCGAGGCGCTGCTGCAGCATGGCCAGCACCGCCGCTTCCTCGGGCTGCAAGGTGTGCAGGTCCTCGGTCAGTTGCTGCTCGGTGCGCTCGCGCAGGGCTTCGAGCACGCTGCCGTCGAGATAGGCGTCGAGCACGGCCGGGTGCACATAGCATTTGCGGCAGACCGAGGGCGTGTTGCCGAGCTTTTCGGCGACCGACTCGATGGCGCGCACGATGTTCTTCTTGGCCTGGGTCTCGGAATCGAACTTCTCGAATTCCTGTAGGGCCATGGCGGCCAGCACCGTGCCCGACCAGGTGCGGAAGTCCTTGGCCGTGTAGTCCTCGCCGGTGATGGTGCGCAGGTAGTCGTTGACGTCGCTCGAATCGATGCTGTGGGTGTCGCCATCCTCGTCGACGTACTGGAACAGTTCCTGGCCGGGCAGGTCGCGCGAACTGCGGATGATGCGCGCCAGGCGCCGGTCGTGCACGTGGATCTTGTGGTACACCCCGCTCTTGCCGCGGAAACGGAACTCGACGTCGCTGCCGTCGACCTTCACATGGCGGTTGCGCAGGGTGGTGATGCCGAAGGATTTATTCGTGCGCGCATATTCCTCGTTACCGACGCGCATCATCGTCGCCTCCAGCAGGTAGACGATGGTCGCCAGCACCTTTTCGCGCGGCAGGCCGGGTAGCTTGAGGGCGCGGTCTACCTCGGCGCGGATCTGGGGCAGGGCCTTGCCGAAGTTGATCATGCGCTCGTACTTCACCTCGTCGCGCACGTTGCGCCACTTGGCGTGGTAGCGGTACTGCTTGCGTCCTTTCGCATCGCGCCCGGTCGCCTGCAGGTGACCGTTGGCCTGGGAGCAGATCCAGACGTCGATCCAGGCGGGCGGAATGACGAGCGCCTTGATGCGCTTGAGCGTGGCCTCGTCCTCGACCGGCTCGCCCTTGGCGTCGAGGTAGCGAAAGCCTTCGCCGTCCTCTTCGCGCCGGATGCCCGGCTTGCTGTCGGTGACGTAGCGCAGGCCGGCGGCCTTGGCGGCGGCTGGCGGGTCGGCCAGGGGAAGGGTGTTCTCGGCGGCTTGGTCTGTGCTCATCGTGGATACCGGTCTTGAGTGGTGCGTACGGATCGATCTTACGCTTCTCGCATCGGCGCACTGTACGGGACATAACGCAGGCGCCTGCCGGGAGGAGAGCGATATCGTCGGCCCAGGCGCGTTGGGACGTGAGAATCGATCAAAGATAGCGTTTTATATGCCTTAAGCGCTTTTCTATGATGATTTCTATATAGGAAAACCTATTATGGAAGTACCGATACCGCCTATAATTGCTTATCTATGAGAGGTTGAGATGCCGAAAAAACTACTGGACAAACAGTCTTTGCCGACCCTGGTGGCGGAGCGCCTGAACCTCTGGGGCCGCTGCATTCGAACGCAGCGCCTGCGCCAGCGGATCAAGTCCGCAGATTTATGCGAGCGGATGGGTGTTTCGCAGGCGACCCTGCGCCGTCTCGAGCAGGGCGATCCCGGTGCCGGTGCGGGTATCTACATGACGGCGCTGCTGATACTGGGCGTCATCGACTCGGCGGCGCCCGCCATGGATCCGGTTTTCTGGCTCGATGCGGGTGCCGGCGCAAGCCGGCGCGTACGCAACCGACAAGATGAGATTCAAACAAGTGTTGATTACTTCTAAACCTTTGTTTGTCTATCTCCAACGCCCGGACACGGAAGAGTGGGTGACGGTCGGACGCTACCAGGCCGGCGCCGCGGGCAGCGGCTATTTCCGGTATGCGCCGAGTTACGCCGACGCCGGCTTGAGCTGGTCGATCGATCCGGTGAACTTGCCCTTCCAGCCCGATGTCGAGTTTGCCGCGCCGCGCTATGGCGGCCTGCACGATATCCTGCGCGACGCCTGTCCGGATGGTTGGGGCCAGGCCTTGCTGCGCCGGGAGCACAACCTGCCCCAGCACACGCCACCGGCGCGCTTCCTGGTATTGGCAAGCAACGCCGATCGCTGGGGCGCCATCGCTGTCGGCGCGCGTCCCAAGCCATCGGTAGCGGCGCTGGCCACGCCCAGGCTGCCGCAACTTCACAAGGTGATCGAAGAGCTGGCCGCCCTGAATGCGCAGCAGCCGCCGGTCCATGCGCAGTTGCGCCGGCGCCTGGTGCAAACCGCCAGCGTCGGTGGCGCCCGGCCCAAGGCGACGTTGCAGGACGAGCAGGGCGACTACTGGCTGCTCAAGCCCGCCCTTGCCAGCGATGTGGCCGATATTCCAAGCCTGGAGCATGCCGCCCAGCGCTGGGGCGCCTTGAGCGGGCTGCGCTTTGCGGCCACGGTCCTGCATCCGTCCGGCACCGGGAGCAACAGCGGACACAGCGCGCTACGCGTACGGCGCTTCGACCGCAACCGCGAACGGCGCGCGATGTGCGTCAGCGCCGCCACCTTGTTGCAGGCCGAATACCCGGGCAAGCTGTCGAATGACCGCTGGAGCTATCCGCGCCTGGCCGAAGAGCTGCGCCGGATCGGTGCGCCGGCGGAGGACCGCCGCGAGCTGTTCGGCCGCATGGTGTTCAACGCGGTCTGCGGCAACGATGACGACCATCCGCGCAACCATGCGGTCGTGTTCGATGCCGCGGCCGGGCGCTGGCGGCTGGCGCCGGCCTTCGATGTGGTGCCGAATCCGGCCGACACGCCGCCTTACCTGGCCATGCAGCTTTCCAGCGGTCGCTTCGACATCGCGCGCGATGCGCTGCTGGCCGATGCACACCGGTTCGGCTTCGACAACCGGGAAGCGGCAGGAGCGTGGCTCGACGCATTCCTCGTGCGTGTGGCGGGCAGCTTCGACGAGGCCGCGCTGCACCTGGACCCGCGGTGGCGCGAGATGCTGGCGCAGCGTTTGCAGCAGAACCTTTCTCTTTTGCGTAGGCGCGGGTAGACGGACCTTCGGACGCGGCGCGGTCAGGTCCGCAGTTTTATCGCGGCGTCGATTACCGATACCGCGCCTCCACCAAATCTATCTCCCTCAACAACTTCCTCGCAATATCATCCGACACCTTGCGCTGATGCGTCAGTTCCAGGATCGCCTCGCGCTCCGCCTGCAGCGCCGCCAGCCGGTATTCCTTCTCGGCCTGCTCGGCCACCCGGATGCGCGACGGTTCGTTCGCCCCGGTCGTGCCACCCAGCCGGTGCTCGTACACGCCGCGCACATGGTCGACCGCGCTGGCGTGGATGTCGGCGTGTTCGCTCTCGCCCAGGTGGGCATGGCCGACGCGCTCGATGGCCGCGATGGCCGCGATCGCCGCGTTGTGGCGCGCCAGGTCTTCCTGGGCGGCTTCGGTGGTTTCCTCCGGCACCTCGAGGCCGCGCAGCACGCGCGGCAGGCCGACGCTGGCGACGACCAGCGAGACGATGATCACCGCGCTGGCGAAGAAGATCACCAGGTCGCGCGCCGGGAAGGGCGCGCCGCTAGGTAGCGCCAGCGGCAGAGTCAGCACGCCGGCCATGGTGATGGCGCCGCGCACGCCGGCCAGCGAAGTGGCCAGCACCAGGCGGAAGTTCGGCGTGTAGACTTTCTGGCCCTGCAGGCGGGCGTTCAGCAGGGTCAGGCGCAGCGAGACCCAGACCCAGACCAGGCGCAGCAGGATCAGCGCCAGGCTGATCAGGAGGGCGATGCCGAACAGTGTCAAAGGGGTCAGCGCCGCTTCCGGGCCGGCGTAGCGCAGGGCGCGCGCGATGATCTCGGGCAGCTGCTCGCCCAGCAGCACGAACATCACGCCGTTCAGCGAGAACTGCACCGTGTCCCAGACCACGGTGCGGCGGATGCGGGTGGTGGCCAGCGCGCGGCCGGACAGTTCGACGTAGCTCATCGTGACGCCGGCGGCGACCGCGGCCAGGATGCCCGAGGCCTCCAGGTGCTCGGCGACGAGGTAGGCGCCGAAGGGCAGCAGCAGGTTGACCAGGATCGGCGAGCCGGGTTCTTCGCCGAAGCGCTGGCCGACCACGCGCTGCACGAACGAGACCACGACCGTGATCGCCACGCCGCAGGCGATGCCGGCCAGCGCCACCCACAGGAAGGTGACCGAGGCCGAGGCCAGCGAGAAGGCGCCGGTCATGGCGGCGGCCACCGCGAAGCGGAAGCACACCAGGCCGCTGGCGTCGTTCAGCAGCGACTCGCCTTCGAGGATGTGCATCAGGCGGTGCGGCACGTGGATGCGCGCGGTGATGGCCGAGACGGCGACCGGATCGGTCGGCGCCACGATGGCGGCCAGGGCAAAGGCGACCGCCAGCGGAATGGCCGGCACCAGCCAGTGGATCAGGAAGCCGGCGCCGACCACGGTGAACACCACCAGGCCCAGGGCCAGTTCGAGGATGGTGCCCTTGTCGCGGAACAGGCCGATCTTGGGAATGCGCCAGCCGTCCAGGAACAGCAGCGGCGGCAGGAACAGGAGGAAGAAGATTTCCGGGTCGAGGATCACGCCGTGGCCGAACACGCCCGAGATCACGGCGCCGAGACCGATCTGCACCAGCGGCAGCGGCACCCCGAAAGGCAGCATGCGCACCAGGTAGCCGCTACCGATTACCGCCAGCAGCATCGCCAGCACTACACCTACCGAATCCATCGAACCTCCTTGTTGTCGAGGCTCGATGATACGGCATTGTCGGTCTGCCATGCAGCGCGCACCGCAGGATGTGCCGCCTGCCTGGCCGCGAAAAGGCGCTCAGGCAGGCGGCGGGCAGCGTAAAAACCTGCGCCGGCTAGCGCGGCTGGTGCTGGGCCGCCGCCTCGGCCAGCAGGTCGGACAGCTCGACCGTATTGACGGGCTTGACCATGTAGTGGTCGAACCCGGCCGCCTGCGCGGCGTCGCGGTCCTGCTGGCGGCCATAGCCGGTCATGGCGATCAGGGTGGCGCCGGTCGATTGCGGCATGCGGCGCAGGCGGCGCGCCAGTTCGTTGCCGTCGAAGTCGGGCAGGCCGATGTCGAGCAGGCAGACGTCGGGCGAGAACACGCGCGCCACGTCGACGGCGTCGGCGGCGCAGTAGGCGATCTCCACGGTG
>DOUW01000054.1 GCA_003520365.1 Massilia sp. | reverse complement strand
AGCGGATCGCGGCGCCCACGCTGGTCATCGCCGGCGCCGACGATCCCGTGACGACGGTGGCCGACGCCCAGGCGCTGGCCGGCGCGGTCAAGGGCGCGGCGCTGGTGAGCCTGCCGGCATCGCACCTGTCGAACGTGGAGGCGCCGGACCGCTTCAGCGACGCCGTCGCATCCTTCCTGCTGGCCTGAAGCGGCCAGCGGCATACCTCCAGAGGAGACACGCATGCTGCAGACGGATCAACGCAGTGCGGCGCAGGCCATGCCGGAAACCGGGCGGACAGAGACGGTCCATGCTGGCCGCAGCTGGTCCGACTGGTCGGTGTCGAGCGTGACGGCGGGCTTCCTCGCCGTGCTGGTCTCGTTCACGGGACCGCTCGCGATCTTCTACCAGGCGGCCCAGGCCGCGAACGCCGACAGCGCCACCTTCGCCTCCTGGGTCTGGGGCATCTCGATCGGCGCCGCCGTCTCGGGCATCGTCCTGAGCTGGATGCTGCGCGCGCCCATCATCACCGCCTGGTCGGCGCCCGGCACCGCCTTGCTGATCGCGCTGTTTCCCGGCCTGTCGCTGAACGAGGCGGTCGGCGCCTACCTGACGGCCGCCGCGATCCTGCTCGTCATCGGCCTGTCCGGCAGTTTCGACCGCCTGATGGCGCTGGTGCCGAAGGGCGTGGCCAGCGGCATGATGGCGGGGATCCTGCTGCCCTTCGGCCTGAACGCCTTTCGCGCGACCGCCACGCTGCCGCTGCTGGCCTGCGGCATGATCCTGGCCTACCTGGTGTTCCGGCGCTGGGCCGCGCGCTACAGCGTCTTGCTGCTGCTGGTGGCCGGCGTGGTGCTGGCGCTGGCCCAGGGCGCCACGCATTTCTCGGGCGTCGCGCTGCAGCTGGTGGCGCCGCAGTTCATCCGGCCGGCCTGGTCCTGGGCCAGTACCTTCAGCCTGGCCTTGCCGCTGGTGCTGGTCACGCTCGCCGGCCAGTACCTGCCCGGCATGGCCGTCCTCAAGACCTCGGGCTACGACACCCCGGTGCGCCCGATCATGGGCATCAACAGCCTGGTGTCGCTGGCGGTGGCGGTGACCGGCGGGATCACGATCGCGATCGCCGCCATTACCGCCGCCATGTGCACCGGGACGGACGCCCACCAGGACCCGCGCCGGCGCTACGTCGCCGGCATCGCCAACGGCGTGTTCTACCTGCTGGCGGGCCTGTGCGGCGGCTCGATCGTGATGCTGTTCGCCGCCCTGCCGAAGGAGCTCGTGATCACGCTGGCCGGCCTGGCCCTGCTGGCGCCGATCGCCGCCAACCTGGGCGGCATCGTCGCCGCCGAGGATCACCGCGAAGCCGCGGTCGTCACCTTCCTGACGACCGCGTCGGACATGCGCTTCCTCGGCCTCGGCTCGGCCTTCTGGGGCATCGTGATCGGCATGCTCGCGTACTGGATTCTTCACGCAAGGCGTTCGCACAAGGAGAGCAAATAAAAAAGCAGCAGGCAGGTTCGCAGTTCAAACGACATCAACGATAACGGAGACAGGTTCATGCGACACATCGACATACACAAGATCGCCGACGCGGCGGCATTCAACGGCTTCCACGCCAGGCTGCTGCTGTGGTGCGCCATCATCATTTGCGACGGCTACGACCTGGCGGTGGCCGGCATCGCGCTGCCGTCGATCATGCAGGACATGGGCGTGACGGCGCAGGACGCCGGCTTCATGGTCAGTTCGGCGCTGTTCGGCATGATGTTCGGCNNTCGGCACGCTGGCCGACCGCATCGGCCGGCGCTGGGCCATCGTGATCTGCCTGGCGCTGTTCAGCGTGTTCACGGCCGCCGCCGGCCTGACCAAGGACCCCTACGTGTTCAGCGTGATGCGCTTCCTCGCCGGCCTGGGCATCGGCGGCGTGATGCCGAACGTGGTCGCGCAGATGACCGAATACTCGCCGCGCAAGATCCGGGCGACGATGGTGACCCTGATGTTCAGCGGCTATGCCGTCGGCGGCATGCTGGCCGCCGTCCTCGGCAAGGGACTGATCGAGCAGTACGGCTGGCAGTCGGTGTTCCTGGCGGCCGGCTTGCCGGTCCTCCTGATCCCCTTCGTCCTGAAATCGATGCCGGAATCGATGCCTTTCCTGGTCAAGCAGGGGCGCTTCGAGGAACTGAAGGCGGTCCTGCTGCGCCTCGCCCCGGACTTCCGCGCCCAGCCCGGCGACAGCTTCGCGCTTCCGGTCGTCGATCGCGCCTCGGGCGCGCCGGTCGGCAAGCTGTTCCAGGACGGCCGCGCCTTCAGCACCCTGATGTTCTGGGTCGCCTTCTTCATGTGCCTGTTCATGGTGTATGCGCTGAGCTCCTGGCTGACCAAGCTGATGGCCGGCGCCGGCTACAGCCTCGGTTCGGCGCTGACCTTCGTCCTGGTGCTGAACTTCGGCGCCGTGATCGGCGCGGTCGGCGGCGGCTGGCTGGCGGACCGCTTCCATATCAAGTACGTGCTGGTCGCCATGTATGCGCTGGCGGCGGTGTCGATCACCTTGCTCGGCTACCCGGTGCCGACCCCGGTCCTGTTCCTGCTGGTGGGGCTGGCGGAGGCGTCGACCATCGGCACCCAGATCGTGACCTATGCCTATGCCGGCCAGTTCTACCCGAGCGCGATCCGCTCGACCGGCATCGGCTGGGCATCCGGCGTCGGCCGCAGCGGCGCGATCCTGGCGCCGATCGTGATCGGCACCCTGGTGGGCATGGCGCTGCCGCCGCAGCAGAACTTCCTGGCGATCGCGATCCCCGCCGTCGTGGCCACGGTCGCGGTATCGCTGATCCGCCACGAACGCTCCGCCGCCGCATCGGCGCCGCTGGCCAGTCCGGCCAGTCAGACCAGCAAGGCTGCCTGAGCGGCTTTTTCGTTCAATCCGCGCGGTGCGGCAAACCGGCCCGCCGCGCATTTTCATACACAACCATGATCGACAAAACCTATGCATCGCTGGAGCGTGCCGTCGCCGACGTGCACGACGGCGCGACCGTCATGATCGGGGGCTTCGGCAACGCCGGCATGCCATCAAGACTGATCGATGCCCTCATCGCGCAAGGCGCGCGCGAGCTCACGATCGTCAACAACAACGCCGGAAACGGCGACACCGGACTGGCCGCGCTGCTCGCGGCCAAGCGCGTACGCAAGATCGTCTGCTCGTTTCCGCGCCAGGCCGACTCGCACCACTTCGACGCGCTGTATCGCGCCGGCGAGATCGAACTCGAACTGACCCCGCAGGGCAACCTGGCCGAACGCATCCGCGCCGCCGGCGCCGGCATCGGCGGCTTCTTCACCCCGACCGGCTACGGCACCCTGCTGGCCGAAGGCAAGGAAACCCGCCTGATCGACGGCCGCCATTACGTTCTCGAGTCCCCGATCCACGCCGACTTCGCCCTCATCAAGGCAAACAAGGGCGACCGCTGGGGCAACCTGGTGTACCGCAAGACCGCGCGCAACTTCGGCCCGATCATGGCGATGGCCGCCAAGGTGACGATCGCCCAGGTATCCGAAATTGTCCCGCTGGGCGAACTCGACCCCGAGGTGATCGTCACCCCGGGCATCTTCGTCCAGCGCGTCGTGAAGGAGGCAACATGAACCGCTTTACCAGAGACCAGATCGCCGCGCGCGTGGCCCAGGATATCCACGAGGGCGCCTACGTGAATCTCGGCATCGGCCTGCCGACCAAGGTCGCCAACTACCTGCCGAGCGACCGCGAAGTCTTCCTGCACAGCGAGAACGGCCTGCTCGGCATGGGTCCGGCCCCCGCGCCCGGCGAGGAAGACGAGGACCTGATCAACGCCGGCAAGCAGCCTGTGACCCTGCTGACCGGCGGCAGCTATTTCCATCACGGCGACTCGTTTGCCATGATGCGCGGCGGCCACCTCGACATCTGCGTGCTGGGCGCGTTCCAGGTCTCCGAAAAAGGGGACCTGGCGAACTGGCACACCGGCGCCCCGGACGCGATTCCGGCCGTCGGCGGCGCCATGGATCTCGCCATCGGCGCCAAGCAGGTGTTCGTGATGATGGACCACCAGACCAAGACGGGCGAGAGCAAGATCGTGCGCGCGTGCAGCTATCCGCTGACCGGCGTGGCCTGCGTGAACCGCATCTATACCGACCTGGCGGTGATCGACGTCACGCTTGACGGCCTGCGCGTGCGCGAGATGGCGCCGGGGCTCACGTTCGACGAATTGCAGGCGGTAACAAACGCGCCGCTGCTGGCACCTAGCGCTGGCGGATGAGCAGCCAGGCAGCGGATACCAAGCCATAAGCGCAGTTATTCGAAGCATAAAGCCCTGTTTTTACAGGGCTTTTTCATTTTTGCCTATGCTGGCGCGGCGAAACCGGGGATAATGCCCGATCTCGTTTGTGCATTCATCTGGAATTCCCATGGAAATCAAAGTCAACTTCCTCGACAAGCTGCGCCTGGAAGCCAAGTTCGACGACTTCACCGTCATCGCCGACCAGCCGATCCGCTACAAGGGCGACGGCTCGGCCCCCGGTCCTTTCGACTACTTCCTGGCCTCGTCGGCCCTGTGCGCGGCATACTTCGTGAAGCTGTACTGCGACACCCGCAACATCCCGACCGAGAACATCCGCCTCTCGCAGAACAACATCGTCGACCCGGAAAACCGCTACGCCCAGATCTTCAAGATCCAGGTCGAGCTCCCGGCAGACATCTCCGACAAGGACCGCCAGGGCATCCTGCGTTCGATCGACCGCTGCACCGTCAAGAAGGTGGTGCAGCAGGGGCCGGAATTCGTGATCGAGGAAGTCGAAAGCCTGGACGCCGACGCCCAGGCCCTGCTGACCCTGCAGCCGGACGCCGCAGCGCGCACCTATATCCCGGGCAAGGACCTGCCGCTCGAGGAAACCATCGCCAACATGGCGGGCAAGCTGGCGTCCTGGGGCATCAAGATCGAGATCGCTTCCTGGCGCAATATCGTGCCGAACGTGTGGTCGCTGCACATCCGCGACGCGCATTCGCCGATGTGCTTCACCAACGGCAAGGGCGCGACCAAGGAAAGCGCCCTGGCCTCGGCCCTGGGCGAGTACATCGAGCGCCTGAGCAACAACCATTTCTATGCCGGCTCCTACTGGGGCGAAGAGATCGCCAACGCCGACTTCGTGCACTACCCGAACGAGCGATGGTTCCAGCCCGGCCCCGACGATGCACTCCCGAGCGAGATCCTCGACGCCTACTGCCTCGAGGTCTACGACCCCGACGGCGAGCTGCGCGGCTCGCACCTGGTCGACACCAACTCGGGCAACGTCGAGCGCGGCATCGTGTCCTTCCCCTATGTGCGCCATTCGGACGGCGAGACCGTGTACTTCCCGTCCAACCTGATCGAGAACCTGTACGCCAGCAACGGCATGAGCGCCGGGAACACCCTGGCCGAAGCCCAGGTGCAGTGCCTGTCCGAGATCTTCGAACGCGCCGTCAAGCGCGAGATCCTGGAAGGCGAGCTGGCGCTGCCCGACGTGCCGCAACACGTGCTGGACAAATACCCGGGCATCCTCGCCGGCATCAAGGGGCTGGAAGAGCAGGGCTTCCCGGTGCTGGTCAAGGATGCCTCGCTGGGCGGCCAGTATCCGGTAGCCTGCGTGACCCTGATGAACCCGAAGACCGGCGGCGTGTTCGCTTCCTTCGGCGCCCACCCGAGCTTCGAGGTGGCGCTGGAGCGCAGCCTGACCGAATTGCTGCAGGGGCGCAGTTTCGAGGGCCTGAACGACCTGCCGCAGCCGACCTTCGCCAGCGAAGCCGTGACCGAGCCTTATAACTTCGTCGAGCACTTCATCGATTCCAGCGGCGTGGTGTCCTGGCGCTTCTTCAGCGCGAAATCCGACTACGATTTCGTCGAGTGGGATTTCTCGGGCCAGGGCGAGGATTCGAACGTCCAGGAAGCCGCGACCCTGTTCGGCATCCTGGAAGAGATGGGCAAGGAAGTCTACACGGCGGTCTACGACCAGCTCGGCGCGACCGCCTGCCGCATCATCGTGCCCGGCTACTCGGAAATCTACCCGGTCGAGGACCTGGTCTGGGACAACACCAACAAGGCGCTGCTGTTCCGCGAAGACATCCTGAACCTGCATCGCCTGGATGACGACAGCCTGGCGGACCTGCTCGATCGCCTGGAGAACAACGAGCTGGACGAATATTCCGACATCGCCAGCCTGATCGGCATCGAATTCGACGAGAACACCGACTGGGGCCAGCTCACCGTGCTCGAGCTGCGGCTGCTGATCAACCTCGCCCTGAAGCGCTTCGAGGAGGCCCACGAGCTGGTCGGCGCCTTCCTCCAGTACAACGACAACACCGTCGAGCGCCGCCTGTTCTACCAGGCGCTGAACGTGGTGCTGGAAGTGGTGCTCGACGAGGAGCTGGAGCTCGACGATTACGTCGTCAACTTCCGCCGCATGTACGGCAACGCGCGCATGGACGCGGCGCTGGGCTCGGTGGACGGCAGCGTGCGCTTCTTCGGCCTGACCCCGACCAGCATGCAACTCGAGGGGCTCGACCGCCACCATCGCCTGATGGACAGCTACAAGAAGCTGCATGCCGCGCGGGCGAAGGCGGCGGCGTCCACCTGATAGGCGTTTCGTGGCCGGGACGGCACCAGCCGTCCTGGCCAGGACGCTGCGGCCCTGGCGACAGGGTATTCATGGCCCTCAATCCTCGTGCGCCTCCACGCCGGCCACTACAGGCGCTGCCGCCGTGGCCAGGTAATTGTCCTTGAGCCGCACGTAATGCTCGGCCAGGTAGCGCACCTGGCCCAGCTCGTCCTCCGTCAAGGGCCGCACCCGCCGCGCCGGCCGTCCCAGGTAGAGAAATCCGCTTTCCAGCACCTTGCCCGGCGCGACCAGGCTGCCGGCGCCGACCAGGACATGGTCCTGGATGACGACGTCGTCCATCAGGATCGCGCCCATGCCGATCAGGCAGTTGTTGCCGATGGTGGCGCCATGGATGATCACCGAATGGCCGACCGTGACGTAGTCGCCGATGACCAGCGGCGTGCCGACCGGGTTGTGTTCGCTGCGGTGCGAGACGTGGCCGATGGTGAAATCCTGGATGTTGGTGCAGCGCCCGGCATGGATGTGGTTGACGTCGCCGCGCAGGACGGCGTTGCACCAGATCGAACTGTCCTCGCCGATGCGCACCTCGCCGATCACTTGCGCCGACTCGTGCACGAAGGCCCGCCCTCCGATCTCGGGGTGGAAATCGAGATAGCCGGTGATCGACATTGTCAGCTCCTGTGAATGTGCGGGGGAGGGCGCGCGGGCGCTTCCCGTCCTGTCGGTTTAGGCCGCCGGAACGCGAATAAGTTCGACCGGCCGGGACATCGACGCGCAGCAGGCTTGGCGCTGCCTGTGAGAATGCGAGGATTTTCGCGTGGGAAATTTCAGTATAGTCAGGACCGGCTGCCTGCTGCTGGCCGGCCCTCGACCGACTCTTCTCATCCCGGAACGCCATGTCTACAAGAAACCATGCAGGACGCATGCTCGTCCTTCTGCTGTGCGCCATCGCGCTCGCTCCCGCGGCCGCCAGGGAGGGCACGCAGGCCAGCGAGCGGCAGATCAAGCAACGCATCATCGACGAATCGATCGCCTCGTATCCGGGCCGCTGCCCCTGTCCCTACAACGTCACGCGCAACGGCAGCGCCTGCGGCGGCCGCAGCGCCTGGAGCCGCAAAGGCGGTTATGCGCCGATCTGCTACGAGCGCGAGGTGACCAGGGAAATGGTCAGCGAACGACGCAAGCACGAGCGGGGTCCGGCGCGGGAGGAAAACAGCCGGCGCGTCGCGGCCGACTGAGCCGGTTCGGACGACGAATCCGGCAACGCGCAGACCTCGTCGATCTACGAGGTGCGCGCCGCCCCGCATCCGGCGCATAATGCACGCGTTCCCCAGGGAGGAAACGGATGCGCGACGCCATCATCATCGGAGCCGGCCACAATGGCCTGGTGTGTGCCTTCTACCTGGCCCGCGCTGGCCTGAAAGTCACCGTCATCGAGCAGCGCCAGGTCGTCGGCGGCGCCGCCGTCACCGAGGAATTCCACCCGGGTTTCCGTAATTCGGTCGCCTCCTACACGGTATCCCTGCTCAATCCCAAGGTCATCCGCGACATGGACCTGGCCGGCCACGGCCTGCGCGTCGTCGAGCGGCCCCTGTCGAACTTCCTGCCGCTGAACGACCGGCGCTACCTGAAAGTCGGCGCCGGCCGGACGGCGGCCGAGGTGGCCAAATTCTCGCAGCGCGACGCCGCCAGGCTCGATGCCTACGCCAGTCACCTGGACGCCGCCGCCGACTTGCTGCGCGAACTGGTGCTGCAGACGCCGCCGAACCGGGTGCAAGGCAACTGGCTGGCCGCGCTGCCCGAGCTGGTCAAGGCCGGCAAGCTCGGCAACCGGATGCGCGGCCTGTCGCTCGCCAGCCAGCGCGAACTGCTCGACCTGTTCACCAAGTCGGCCGGCGACTACCTCGACGGCTGGTTCGAGAGCGCGCCGATCAAGGCCGCCTTCGGCTTCGACAGCGTGGTCGGCAACTACGCCAGCCCCTACGCGCCCGGGTCGGCCTACGTGCTGCTGCACCACGTCTTCGGCGAAGTGAACGGCAAGAAGGGGGCCTGGGGACATGCGATCGGCGGCATGGGCGCGATCACCCAGGCGATGGCGAAGGCGGCCCAGGCGCTCGGCGTCGAGATCCGCCTCGGCGACGGCGTGCGCGAGGTGCTGCTCGAGAAGGGCCGCGCCCGCGGCGTGGTCACAGGCAAGGGCGAGCGCTTCGATGCGCGCGTGGTCGTCTCGAACCTGAACCCGCGCCTGCTGTACACGAAGCTGGTCGATCCCGGCGCGTTGCCTGGCGACTTCCTGCGCCGCATGCAGGGCTGGCGCTGCGGGTCCGGCACCTTCCGCATGAACGTGGCGCTGTCGGAGCTGCCCAGCTTCCGCTGCCTGCCCGGCACCGAGGCGCAGGAACACCACGGCAGCGGCATCGTCATCGCGCCCAGCCTGCAGTACATGGAGCGCGCCTGGATCGATGCGCGCCTCCATGGCTGGTCGCGCGAGCCGATCGTCGAGATGCTGATTCCGTCGACCCTCGATTCGACGCTGGCGCCGCCCGGCCAGCACGTGGCCAGCCTGTTCTGCCAGCACGTGGCGCCCGAGCTGCCGGACGGATCGAGCTGGGACGCGCACCGCGAGCAGGTCGCCGACCTGATGATCGACACCGTCGACCGCTGGGCGCCGAACTTCAGGCGTTCGGTGCTGGGCCGGCAGATCATGAGTCCGCTGGACCTGGAGCGTACCTTCGGGCTGGTGGGCGGGGATATCTTCCACGGCGCCCTGGGGCTGGACCAGCTGTTCGCTGCGCGGCCGATGCTCGGTCATGCCGACTACCGCGGCCCCATCGCCGGCCTGTACACCTGCGGCGCGGGCACCCACCCGGGCGGCGGCGTGACCGGGGCGCCGGGGCACAATGCGGC
>DOUW01000056.1 GCA_003520365.1 Massilia sp. | reverse complement strand
CCGCGGTCTTCCAGGCGTGCCTGGCCGTAGCGCGAGCTCGGCCCGGGCAGTTCCTCGGTGTCGCCGCGCGCGTCGATCCAGCCGCGGCGCAGGGCAGGCAGGCCGCGCCGGATGTCGATCTGCGCAGCGGGGTCGGTGTAGGGGCCCGAGGTGTCGTAGACGAAGACCGGCGGATTGGGCTCGCCGCCGAAGCTGGCCGGTGTGTCGCTTTGCGCGACCGCGCGCATCGGCACGCGGATGTCGGGCCGGCGGCCCTCGATGTAGACCTTGGTCGAATTCGGGAAGGGTTCGATGGCGGCGCTGTCCACCCGGGCGGTGGCGGCGTCGAATTTCAGCGGGGCATTCATGTGGCTCCTTTGCGTGAGGAGCCAGCAAAGGAGGCGGAGATTTGCAGGCGCGTGCGGGCGCACGACCGCGGCATCTCGGAAGCTTCCCTTCGCTGGCATTATCCAGATCAGGTTCAGAGGGTATTTCTCACCCGCGCATCGTTTCGATGGCAGGACCCCTAGCGTTTTGCTGCGTTGAAGCAGCGGGCGGATTATAGCCCGTGTTGTGGCGTTGGCAAGAAAAATTTATGCGATATGCGGGCGGATGGGCGAGGTCAGTGGCGCTGTTGCGTGTGCCGTTCGTGGTGTTCGGAATCCGCGTGGGCTCGAGAGCCCACCCTACGGTCACCGCTAACGGCGAGTTCATACGAAACCCCGAAAATAACGGCTCACGCAACGGCGCCACGATCCCGACCGAAAATCCCGTCACTGCCCACGCGCAGCCCCGCCCTCCTCCTCTATAATGACCCTTTTCGCCAATCAAAACGCCATCAAATCATGGAATTAGCCAAGTCTTTCGAGCCAGCCGACATCGAACAATACTGGCGCACCGAGTGGGAGCAGCGCGGTTACTTCACCGCCACCCTCGATGCCGACAAGCCGTCGTTCAGCATCCAGCTGCCGCCGCCGAACGTAACGGGCACGCTGCACATGGGCCACGCGTTCAACCAGACCGTGATGGATGGCCTGACGCGCTACTACCGCATGCGCGGCTATAACACCGCCTGGGTGCCGGGTACCGACCACGCCGGCATCGCCACCCAGATCGTCGTCGAACGCCAGCTCGACGCCCAGAAGATCTCGCGCCACGACCTCGGCCGCGACGAATTCATCAAGAAGGTCTGGGAGTGGAAGGAAAAGTCGGGCAACACCATCACCGGCCAGATGCGCCGCCTGGGCGCCTCGGCCGACTGGAAGCGCGAATACTTCACCATGGACGATACCCGCTCCGAGGTCGTCGCCGAAGTCTTCGTGCGCCTGTACGAGCAGGGCCTGATCTACCGCGGCAAGCGCCTGGTCAACTGGGACCCGAAACTGGGCACCGCCGTGTCCGACCTCGAAGTGGTGTCGGAAGAAGAAGACGGCTCGATGTGGTACATCAAGTATCCGCTGGCCGACGGTTCGGGCGAGCTGACGGTCGCCACCACCCGTCCCGAGACCATGCTGGGCGACGTCGCCGTGGCCGTGGACCCGACCGACGAGCGCTACACCCACCTGCACGGCAAGCTCCTGAAACTGCCGCTGACGGGCCGCGAAGTGCCGATCATCGCCGACAGCTACGTCGACAAGGAATTCGGCACCGGCTGCGTGAAGATCACCCCGGCGCACGACTTCAACGACTACGCCGTCGGCCAGCGCGCCGGCCTCGAGCCGATCAACATCTTCACCCTCGACGCGAAGATCAACGAAAACGCACCAAGCCAATACCAGGGCTTGGACCGCTTCGCCGCGCGCAAGCAGATCGTCGCCGACCTGGAGGCGCAGGGCTTCCTCGAGCAGGTCAAGCCGCACAAGCTGATGGTCCCGCGCGGCGACCGCACCGGCGTCGTCATCGAGCCGATGCTGACCGACCAGTGGTTCGTCGCCATGACCAAACCGGCGCCGGAAGGCACCTTCAATCCGGGCAAGTCGATCACCGAAGTGGCGCTGGAAAAGGTCGCGAACGGCGAGATCAAGTTCGTGCCGGAGAACTGGACCACCACCTATAACCAGTGGCTGGGCAACATCCAGGACTGGTGCATCTCGCGCCAGCTGTGGTGGGGCCACCGCATCCCGGCCTGGTACGGCGAGAACGGCGAGATCGTCGTTGCCCGCACCGAGGAAGAAGCCAAGGCCAAGGCCGCAGCGCAGGGCGTCACGGGTGAGCTGCGCCGCGACGACGACGTGCTCGACACCTGGTTCTCGTCGGCGCTGGTGCCCTTCTCGACCATGGGCTGGCCGAACGAGACGCCGGACATGAAGATGTTCCTGCCGTCGTCGGTGCTGGTGACCGGCTTCGACATCATCTTCTTCTGGGTCGCGCGCATGGTCATGATGACCGCGCACTTCACGGGTAAAGTGCCGTTCGAGACCGTCTACGTGCACGGCCTGGTGCGCGACTCGCAAGGCCAGAAGATGTCCAAGTCGAAGGGCAACACGCTCGACCCGATCGACCTGATCGACGGCATCGACCTCGAGACCCTGGTCGCCAAGCGCACCACCGGCCTGATGAACCCGCGCGACGCCGAGAAGATCGCCAAGGCCACCCGCAAGGAATTCCCGGACGGGATCGCGGCCTTCGGCACCGACGCCGTGCGCTTCACGATGGCGAGCTACGCTTCGCTGGGCCGCAACATCAACTTCGACCTCGGCCGCGCCGAAGGCTACCGCAACTTCTGCAACAAGCTGTGGAACGCGACGCGCTTCGTGATGATGAACACCGAGGGCAAGGACTGCGGCCAGCCGGATGCGGCCGACTTGTCGCAGGCCGATAAGTGGATCATCTCGCTGATGAACCGCGCCGAGCAGGAAGTGGCGAAAGGCTTCGAGGACTATCGCTTCGACAACATCGCCAACGCCATCTACAAGTTCGTCTGGGACGAGTACTGCGACTGGTACCTGGAAGTGGCCAAGGTCCAGGTCCAGCAAGGCACGGAAGCGCAACAGCGCGCCACCCGCCACACCCTGCTGCGCGTGCTGGAAGTGATCCTGCGCCTGGCGCATCCGGTGATCCCGTTCGTGACCGAGGCGCTGTGGCAGGCGGTCGCGCCGCTGGCCGGCAAAACGGGTGACTCGATCATGCTGCAGCCCTACCCGGTCGCCAACCCGGATGCGATCGACGAAGCGGCCGAAGCCTGGATGGCCCAGCTGAAGGACCTGACCAACGCGACCCGCAACCTGCGCGGCGAGATGAAGATCGCGCCGTCGCTGCGCGTGCCGCTGATCGTCGAGCCGGGCAACGAGGGCGACCGCGCCAACATGGCCCTGTTCGCGCCCTACATCGCTTCGCTGGGCAAGCTGGCCGAGGTGCAAATCGTCGACGCGCTGCCGGAATCGCCGGCCGCGGTGTCGATCGTCGGCACCACCAAGCTGATGCTGAAGGTCGAGATCGACGTCAAGGCCGAGCGCGAACGCCTGTCGAAGGAGATCGCGCGCGTCGAGGGCGAGATCGCCAAGGCCAGCGGCAAGCTGTCGAGCGAGAGTTTTGTTGCGCGCGCGCCGGCCGCCGTGGTGGCGCAGGAGAAGGAACGCCTGGCGAACTTCACCGCGACGCTCGACAAGATGCGCGAACAGCTGGCCAAGCTGCCGGCCTGATCCGGCCAGACCGGTCATTCGGAACGCGGCCTCGGGCCGCGTTTTTTCATTGGCCCTGCAGGATGCCGGGGACGGAAATTGGAATATTTCCTCACAATTCGCTTTCCCCGTCGAGAAGACTGTTTGCTACACTCTGCGCTATCAATAATGAATCCAGGAGACACCAGATGCGTAAGTTGATGCAGGCAAGCCTGATTGCCATGATGTTCGCGATGCCCGCCGCGTGGGCGCAGACCGCCTCGCCGGTCGGGCTATGGAAGACCGTCGACGACGAAACCGGCAAGCCGAAGGCCCTGGTGCGCATCACCGAGCAAAACGGCGCGCTGGAAGGCAAGATCGAAAAGCTGTTCCGCGAGCCGAACGAAGACCAGAACCCGAAATGCGTGGCCTGCACCGATTCGCGCAAGAACCAGCCGATCGTCGGCATGACCATCGTGTCGGGCCTGAAGAAGGACGGCAACGAGTACACCGGCGGCGAGATCCTCGACCCGGCCAAGGGCAAGGTCTACAAGAGCAAGGCGACGCTGCGCGACGGCGGCCAGAAGCTCGAGGTGCGCGGCTACATCGGCGCGCCGATGTTCGGCCGTTCGCAGGTCTGGCACCGCGAGCAGCAATAAACACGAAGATGCCAACCGAAGCGGCCTGCGGGCCGCTTTTTTATTCGCAATCCCAATGACCCTGACCCAGAGCTACCTCTTCCTCGCCCTCGCCATCGTCGTCGAGGTGATCGGCACCACGGCGCTGAAGGCCACCGACAACTTCACCCGGCTGTGGCCCAGCCTGCTGACCGTCGCCTGCTATGCCGCCTCGTTCTACCTGCTGACCTTCAGCCTGAAGGTGCTGCCGACCGGGATCGCCTACGCGATCTGGTCGGGGGTCGGGATCGTGCTGATCTCGATCGTCAGCTGGATCGTCTACAAGCAGAGCCTGGACCTGCCGGCCCTGCTCGGCCTGGGGCTGATCATTGCGGGGGTGCTGGTGATTAACCTGTTTTCGAAGAGCATGGCGCATTGAGTCGATCAGCCCCGGGCAGGAGGCGCTTGCCCGGACTGGAGCAACCTGATCACCGTCTCGATACTGTAGGGCTTGCCAACGTACAGATAGGGCCGGCCATGCCTCTCCATCAAGGCGGGCGGGATGAATCCTGAGGTCAGCACGATACTGATGGCCGAGAACATGCTTCTGACCGTCTCCGCCAGTTGCAAGCCGTTCATCCCTGGCATCATCACGTCGGTAAAGACGGCATCGATTTCCGGATCGTCCTCCAGGATCCGGAGGGCTTCCATGGCCGAGTACGCGGCCCTGGCTTCCAGCCCATGACCGCACAGCAATGCTTCGGCCAGGTCGGCCAGATCGCGCTCGTCGTCGACCGCCAGCACTTTCCGCAGCACGCGGCCAGCCGCCGGTGCGGCCTCTTTCCGCAACGCGTCGGGTAATCCTGTGATGGAAGGGCGCCCCTTGCCGGCGCAGCGCGAGGCATTCACTGCAAGCTGCATGGCGGCTCCTTCGCTGCTGGCGGACGCCTGGTCGCGTCGGCAGCCTGGAATCCCTTGGGCAGGCGCGGTATCGTCACCGTGAAGGTGGTGCCGTCGGCGACGGTCGACGCGAGTGCGATGCTGCCGCCGTGCGCGTGGACGATTTCGCGCGAAATGTACAGGCCGATGCCCAGGCTGGTGCGCTCGATGCAGTCGTCGCCGTCGCTCTTGACGCTGGCGGCGATGCGCACCATCGGATCGAAGATGGCCGCGAGCTTGTCCGGCGCGACCGGTTCCCCATGGTTGGTGACCGAGATGACGACGTCGGCTTCGCCGGCGCTCATGCGCACCACCACCGGCGCATCCGGGTGGCCGTACTGGATGGCATTGCCAATCAGGTTGGATAGTACCTGGGCAATGCGTCCCTCGTCGAAAATCGCATCCAGATGGGGCGGCACTTCGAGCTGGATCAGTTGCTCCGCATGGAAGGTGCGCAATTCATTGACCACCTCTTCGCACACGGCTACCAGGCTGCCCTGCCTGAGCCGGATCGGCATGCCAGGGCCGAGATGGGTGCGCGTGAAGTCGAGCAAGTCGTTGATCAGTTTGCTCATGCGCCTCGCGCTGTTGAACATTCGTGTTGCGACCAGCACGTATTTCGGCGCAAGATCGTCCGCCTGCATCAGGAAGGTCGATCCGGTCACGACCGTGCCCAGTGGGTTGCGCAGGTCGTGGCCGAGGATGGCCAGGAACATGTTCTGCGTCTGCTTGATCATGAACTCGTAGCGCGCCACCGACTCTGCCAACGCCTGGTCGACCGCTTCGTTGAAGCGCGTGACATCGTCCATGTGGGCCGGGTGGGAGTCGCCACCGATGCCGGCGGCCCACAAGGTGAGCACGCTCGAACGCAGGGCCCGGTACTCGGAGACCAGCTGCACCACGGTATAGCCCGACAGCAGCCGTGCCTCGGCATGGATCTCGGCGGCCGTATCGTCCTCGCCGCGCTTGCCAAGGCCGCGCGATTTCACACATCGCTCGTGTTCCGTCTGCGGCGTGGCCAGGTCTGCCGAGATTGCCAGCAGCATCTGGCGAGCATGGTCGCGCAAGTCGGTGTCGTTCATTGTCAACGCGGGCGGCTCGATCGTGCGTGCGAAGTCCTCCCATGCCTGCAGGATCGGCTCCATATTGTCGCAAATAAAGGGTCCTAATTGGTATTGCGTCATTATCATGAAACCTTTATATATCCCGATTCGACGAATCGCCGAAAATGGGTCGTCCATAATAACAGTCATTTCCTTACTTCAATTTCGGAACGAGGAAAACCCACAAAAGTAAAATAAATTCGAAATCATTAGGAGAATATGGAGAACCCCTGTATCTTCGGTTTCGCACTGCATCAAGTTGTTGTAATTATTGGTCTTTCTTTCTCGTCTCGCCTTCCGGCGGTCCTGTTTGATTTCCTCCCGTCACACCCTTTCTTGGTCGAATGTGCATATCGGGTATTGTTGCCCATGCAAATCTAAAAGGAATGTAAATGACTACTCAAACCGGCACCGTAAAATGGTTCAACGATTCGAAAGGCTTCGGCTTCATCACCCCTGACGCAGGCGGTGGCGATTTATTCGCCCATTTCCAGGACATTCAATCGCAAGGTTTCAAGAGCCTCGCGGAAAACCAGCGCGTTTCGTTCGAGCGCTCGACCGGCCCAAAAGGCGAAAAAGCTGGGAACATCCGCGCGATCTGATCGCTGGATGACAATGCGGCGCGCACCACGCAGATAGCATGGGCGGGGCCGCGTAGATGGAACAACGAAAGCCCGCCTGCGCGGGCTTTTCGCATTGAGGGGCCTCGCGGCGCCCTTGTGGATGACGGCAAGCCATGGCAGGATCGGGGCTGATTAACCGAAAGTCAAACAGACAGGACCGACCATGCCGCAAGCTTCCAGATTCCTGATGGCCGCCTCGCTGCTGCCCCTTGCCTGTGCGGCGCAAACGCAGGCGGCGCCGGCCGTGGTCGCCGTCGAATACCGTGTGGCCAGCCAGTCGCCGGAACATATCGAAGAGAGCTTGGTGACGCCGCTGGAACGCCGGCTGTCGCGGCTACCGGGCTTGTCCGACATCAGCTCCGTTGCCACCCATGGCCGCGCGCGGCTGGAGATCGGCTTTGCCGGCGACGAGGGCGGACAGGCGCTCGCCGCGGTCAAGGCCGAGGTCGACCGCTTCGATGCCACCAGCGGGCTGGAACCGGCAGCCGTGGTCGAATTCGACCGCCCGCGGCTCGATTTCGGGTTCCTCGCCCCGCGTCGCCCAGGCGACGCCGACCAGCCCGGTTTGCCTCCGCCAGCCAGGGATGGTGTGGGCTGAGGTGTTCCTAGCGCACGCTACGGCGCCGGTCCGTCTTGCGGTGCTGTCCCGGAGAACACAGCAGGCGCATCGCCACCGTCTTCGGCACACCGACGAGCTGCATGAATTCGAAGGCCGGGCAGACCCCGTCCGTGCGCCACAGGCGCAAGGCCTCGTCGACGTGGGCCGCCGTGGCCGGGTTGGTCCGCGGGTCCGTTTTTTTACTTCCTGACATCAATTTGCCTCAACCGCTTGTTACGAGGCGAAATATCCTAGCAAACCAGGCATGACGTAGCGCCCGCTTGCCTGAGAGCATCCAAGCCGGGCCTGCCGACGCGTTCAGCGTTTCTCGGCGCCGCGCAGGATCGCCAAGACCACCAGCCCGAACAGCGCGCTCACCACGGCGGTGGCTTCGCGCCCCATGCCGGCGGCGATGCCGACCGCCGAGGTCAGCCAGACGCTGGCGGCCGTGGTCAATCCCCGGATGTCGTTCTTGTCGGTCTGCTTCAGGATGGCGCCGGCACCGAGGAAGCCGATGCCGGCGGTGATGCCCTGCAGCACGCGCGACAGGTCCTCGATCTGCATGCCGGCCTGCAGCGGGATCAGCACGAACAGGGCCGAGCCCAGCGACACCAGCATGTGGGTGCGCAGGCCGGCCGAGGCGCCGACCGACTCGCGCTCGTAGCCGAGCACGGCGCCAAGGGCCAGGGCCACCAGCAGGCGCACCACGATGCGCGTGATGTCCTCCGGATTGCCCAGGTCCGAAAATTCCTGCTGTATCGTCAGCCAGCTTTGTTCCCACCACGCCATTGTCACCTCCAAACCGTTCCGACGAATAATGCCATCTAAGCAAGATGCATGGCGCATCGCTCGGCGGTTCGAGGACGAAAGAGGAAACTGGGCCTTCGATTACAACCAACCGGCATCGCGTGCCAGGCGATAGGCCTCGACCCGGTTACCCGCGTTCAGCTTGCTGATCGCCTCCGACAGGTAGTTGCGCACCGTGCCTTCGGACAGGTGGATCTGGCGCGCGATGTCGGCGCTGGTGGCGCCCTCGCCCGCCAGGCGCAGCACCTGCCGCTCGCGTTCGGTGAGCGGGTCCTGGGCGCCGCTCCAGCTCTCCAGGGCCAGCTCGGGCGCGATCG
>DOUW01000055.1 GCA_003520365.1 Massilia sp. | reverse complement strand
GCGCCCAGCCGCTGGCGGCCGTGTATTCGGGCCACCAGTTCGGCGTCTGGGCCGGCCAGCTGGGCGACGGCCGCGCCATCCTGCTCGGCGACCTGCCCGGGCCGGAAGGCCGGATGGAGCTGCAGCTGAAGGGCGCCGGCAAGACCCCCTATTCGCGCATGGGCGACGGCCGCGCCGTGCTGCGCTCCTCGATCCGCGAATTCCTGTGCTCCGAGGCCATGGCGGCGCTCGGCATTCCGACCACCCGCGCCCTGGTCGTCACCGGCTCTCCGCAGCGCGTAATACGCGAGTCGCTCGAGACCGCCGCCGTCGTCACCCGCATGGCGCCCAGCTTCGTGCGCTTCGGTTCCTTCGAACACTGGTACTACCGCGACAAACAGGACGAACTGCGCCAGCTGGCCGACTACGTGATCGACGGCTTCTATCCCGACCTGCGCGCGGCGCAGAACCCCTACAAGGAGCTGCTGGCCGAGGTGACGCGCCGCACCGCGCGTATGATCGCGGGGTGGCAGTCGGTCGGCTTCATGCACGGCGTGATGAATACCGACAATATGTCGATCCTCGGCCTGACGCTCGACTACGGCCCCTTCGGCTTCATGGAAGCCTTCGACGTCAACCATATCTGCAACCACACCGACCAGGGCGGCCGCTATTCGTATGCGAACCAGGTCGCGATCGGCCACTGGAACTGCTACGCCCTGGGCAATGCCCTGCTGCCGCTGATCGGCGAGGTCGAGGATGCCCAGGCGGCGCTCGACGTCTACATGCCGGAGTTCGAAGCGAAGCTCGACGCGCTGCTGCACGCCAAGCTCGGCCTGCTGGAAAAGCGCGAGGGCGACCGCGCCCTGTTCGACAGCCTGTTTACCATCATGCAGGCCAGCCACGTCGACTTCACCCTGCTGTTCCGGCGCCTGGCCGACCTGAAGGTCGAGGGAGCCGGCAGCGAGGAAGGCGTGCGCGACCTGTTCATCGACCGCGCCGCCTTCGACGACTGGGCCGGACGCTACCGCGAGCGCCTGCGCCTGGAAGCGGGCGACGACGCCACCCGCCGTGCGGCCATGAACCGGGTCAACCCGAAGTACATCTTACGAAACTATCTGGCCCAGCAGGCCATCGAACGGGCACAGAACGGCGACTACAGCGAGGTGGCCCGGCTGCTCGCGATCCTCGAGCAGCCTTTCGACGAACAGCCCGAACACGAGGCCTATGCGGCGCTGCCGCCGGACTGGGCCGCGCACCTCGAAGTCAGCTGCTCTTCCTGAATTGCGTTTCCTGTGCCATGCTTCGCCCGCCCGTGTTTTACCAGCCGTGTTTTGCCAGCCCGTGTTTTACCAGAATTAACAAGAAGGACCACCATGACCGATAAAGTGACCAAGACCGACGCCGAGTGGCGCGCCAAGCTCGACCCCATCCAGTACCAGGTGACGCGCCACGCCGCCACCGAACGCGCCTTCACCGGCAAGTTCTGGGACCATCACGAGCACGGCATCTACCACTGCGTCTGCTGCGACACCCCGCTGTTCGAGTCCGACGCCAAGTTCGAGTCCGGCTGCGGCTGGCCCAGCTACTTCAAGGCGCTCGACCCCGAGAACGTGATCGAGAAGGAAGACCGCAGCCACGGCATGCTGCGCACCGAGATCATCTGCGCCGTCTGCGACGCCCACCTGGGCCACGTGTTCCCGGACGGCCCGCCGCCGACCGGCCTGCGCTACTGCATCAATTCGGCCGCGCTGCGCTTCGAAGCGGTTTGACTCTTTCTGCCCATACCGACACCACATGAAATTCCTGTTCGACTTCTTTCCGCTGATTCTGTTCTTCGCGGTCTATAAATACGGCACCGGCAACGAGGCCGCCGCCGTCGCCCTTGCCGAAACCTGGCTCGGCGGCATGGTCTCGGGCGGCAAGATCATCGCCAGCCAGGCGCCGATCATGCTCGCCACCGTGGTCGGCATCATCGCCACCGTGCTCCAGGTCGGCTACCTGCTGGTACGCCGGCGCAAGGTCGACACCATGCTCTGGGTCTCCTTCTTCGTGATCGTGGTGTTCGGCGGCGCGACCATCTATTTCCACGACGAGACCTTCATCAAGTGGAAGCCGACGATGCTGTACTGGATCTTTGCCGGCGCCCTGTTCGTCAGCCAGGTCTTCCTGAAGAACAACCTCATGAAAAAGGTGATGCAGGAAGCGCTGCCCCTGCCCGACGAGATCTGGCCGCGCGTGGGCTTCCAGTGGATGGCCTTGCTGTTCTTCCTCGGCGCGCTGAACCTGATCATGGCCTTCGTGGTCTTCAAGGACAACACCGGCGCCTGGGTCAACTTCAAGGTATTCGGCATGACCGCGATCTTCTTCCTGTTCAGCATTGGCCAGGCCATGCTGCTGGTTAAACACGTCCCGCAGGAGGAAGCATGAGCCTGGATAACCGCGTCGATACCCGCGTCGAGCGCATCGAGGCGCGCCTGACCGAAGCCCTGGCGCCGCTCGACCTGGCCGTCGGCGACGACTCGCACCTGCATGCGGGACACGCCGGCGCCGCCTCCGGCGGAGGCCATTACAGCGTGCGCATCGTGTCCGATCGCTTCGAGGGACTAAGACTCGTCATGCGCCATCGACTGGTGTATGATGCCGTGCACGATATGATGAAGGCCGAGATCCACGCCCTGGCGATCACGGCCCTGGCGCCTTCCGAATTGGACTGAGGCCGGTTCAGAGCCGCTTAAGAAATCTGTCGCAAAATTCGATTGCTCAGTAAAAGAACTAAATCAAAATTCCGTCCAAGCAACTCCCCTCCCACAGGAACACCATAATGACTTTTAAGCCAGCACGTCTGCTGTTAGCCCTGATCGCCGTTATCGCAGCACCCGCATTCGCCCAGAACCTGGCCGTCGTCAACGGCAAGGCCATCCCGACCTCGCGCGTGGACGCGATCGTGAAGCAGGTGGTCGCGCAAGGCCAGGGCCAGGACTCCCCGCAACTGCGCGAGGCGATCAAGCGTGACCTGATCGCACGCGAAGTGCTGATGCAGGAAGCGATCAAGCAGGGCTACGACAAGAAGCCGGACGTCAAGCAGGCCCTCGACAGCGCCCGCCAGGCGATCGTCGTCAGCCAGCTGGCGCGCGACTACATCGCCAAGAACCCGGTGACCGACGCCGAGATCAAGGCCGAATACGACCGCTTCGCCAAGACCCAGGGCGCCGAGAAGGAATACCACGTGCGTCACATCCTGGTCGACAAGGAAGAAGACGCCAAGGCCATCATCGCCAAGCTGAAGGGCGGCGCCAAGTTCGAAGACCTGGCCAAGCAGAGCAAGGACACCGGTTCGGCCAACAACGGCGGCGACCTCGACTGGGCTACCCCGTCGGCCTTCCCGGAAGAATTCGCAGCCGGCTTCAGCAAGCTGCAAAAAGGCGGCATCACCGAGACCCCGGTGAAGACCGGCGCCGGCTACCACGTGATCAAGGTCGACGACACCCGCGCCGTGAAGGTGCCGTCGCTGGACGAAGTGAAGTCCCAGATCTCGGAAAGCCTGACCCAGCAGAAGCTGGCGTCGTACCAAGAGGAAATGGTCAAAAAGGCAAAGGTACAGTAAGATGTTGTACCTCCGGCGCGCGCGCTGCCAGTGCCCTGCGCCGGGTTTTGTCGCCAGCGGGCGACTTATCGCGTTTTTATAGGATCCGAACAATGATTTTGAAGCCCACCCGCCTGCTGATCGCCATGACTGCGATGGCTGCCGCGCCTGTCGTCTTCGCGCAGAACGTCGCGACCGTGAACGGCAAGCCGATCCCGGCGGCAAAGGTTGACCAGGTGGTCAAGCAGGTCGTCGCCCAAGGCCGCGCGACGGATACGCCGCAGCTGCGCGAACTGATCAAGAAAGACCTGATCGGCCGCGAAGTCCTGATCCAGGAAGCCGACAAGCAAGGCGTCGGCGCCCGCGCGGACGTCAAGGCAGCGATCGACAATGCACGCCAGAGCATCATCATCAACGCCATGCTGGCCGACTACGTCAAGAAGAACCCGGTGAAGGATGCCGAGATCAAGGCCGAGTACGACAAGGCCAAGGCCCAGGCGCCGGAGAAGGAATACCACGCCCGCCACATCCTGGTCGAGAAGGAAGACGAGGCCAAGGCGATCATCGCCAAGCTGAAAGGCGGCGCCAAGTTCGAAGAGCTGGCCAAGCAGGGCAAGGACGGCACCGCCCAGAACGGCGGCGACCTGGGCTGGGCCGATCCGCGCGGCTTCGTTCCTGAGTTCTCGAAAGCCATGACCTCGCTGCAAAAAGGCGCGATCACCGACACCCCGGTGAAGACCCAGTTCGGCTACCACGTCATCAAGCTGGAAGACGTGCGTCCGGTGCAGGTCCCGCCGCTGGACCAGGTCAAGCAGCAAGTGGCCGAGTCGCTGCAGCAGAAGAAACTGGCGGAATTCCGCGAGTCGCTGATGAAGAAGGCGAAGATCCAGTAATAGCGGATCGAACGAATGAAAAGGCGCTTCCACGGAAGCGCCTTTTTGTTTTTGGGCCACCGAACCGCATGAGTTCTTTGCAGCCTGCTTTTCGTAGGGTGGGGTCTCGACCCCACGCGGTAAGGCATCGGAGCAAGCGCGTGGTATCCGGAGAACCGTGGCGTTTGCACGGAAAGCTCAGCAGGCTGTGTACGCAGGCGTGGCTCCGCCGCGCATCGCCGTGTATCAACCGGTAAAACCGCGTGGGGTCGAGACCCCACCCTACCAGGGCAAGAAAAAACGCCTCCGAAGGAGGCGTTTTGGCTATTACGCTAGGCGGCGATCAACCGACCCACTTACGCGCATTGCGGAACATGCGCATCCACGGGCTGTCCTCGCCCCAGCCTTCCGGCGCCCAGGAGTGGACGACGGTGCGGAACACGCGCTCGGCGTGCGGCATCATCGCCGTGAAGCGGCCGTCCGGGGTGGTCAGCGCGGTCAGCCCGCCAGGCGAGCCGTTCGGGTTGAACGGATAGACCTCGGTCGCCGCGCCGCGGTTGTCGACGTAGCGCAGCGACTGCACGACTTGCGAGAGGTCGCCGGTCTGCGAGAAGTCGGCATAGCCTTCGCCATGGGCGATGGCCAGCGGCGCGTGCGTGCCCGCCATGCCGGCGAAGAAGATCGACGGCGAATCGAGCACCTCGACCATGCCGAAGCGGGCCTCGAACTGTTCCGACTTGTTGCGGGTGAACTTGGGCCAGGCGTGGGCGCCCGGGATGATCGATTTCAGGTTCGACAGCATCTGGCAGCCGTTGCAGACACCCAGGCCGAAGGTATCCTGGCGCGCGAAGAAGCGCGCGAACTGCTCCGCCAACTGCGCGTTGAACAGGATGGTCTTGGCCCAGCCCTCGCCCGCGCCNNACGTCGCCGTAGGAGAAGCCGCCGACCGCGATCACGCCGTGGAAATCGTCCAGTTTGGCGCGGCCCGCGATCAGGTCGCTCATGTGGACGTCGACCGCGTTGAAGCCGGCCTGGTGCATCGCCCAGGCGGTCTCGATGTGCGAGTTGACGCCCTGCTCGCGCAGGATCGCCACGCGCGGACGCACGCCGGTCGCGATGAAGGGCGCCGCGATGTCCTCGCTCGGGTCGAAAGTCAGCTTCGGCGACAGGCCCGGATCGCTCTCGTCCAGCAGGCGCTCGTATTCCTGGTCGGCGCAGGCCGGATTGTCGCGCAGGCGCGCGATGCGCCAGCTGGTCTCGCTCCACAGCCGATGCAGGCTGCTGCGCTGTTCGTTGTAGATCACCTTGGCGTCGCGCGTGAACTCGATGACGCCGCGGTCGTTGACCTTGCCGATGATGTGGCTGCAGGCGCCCAGGTTCAGTTCGCGCAGCACGTTCATGACCGCGCTCTTGTCCTGCGCGCGCACCTGGATCACGGCACCCAGCTCTTCCGAGAACAGCGCGCGCAGCGTCATCTCGTTGCGGCGTTCGCCGACCTGGCTCGCCCAGTTCTTGGCGTCGCCCCAGTCCGAGGCGTGCTCGCCTTCCATGGTCAGGATGTCGAGATTGACCGAGACGCCGGCACGGCCGGCAAAGGCCATTTCGCACAGCGTGGCGAACAGGCCACCGTCGGAACGGTCGTGATAGGCCAGCAGCTTGCCTTCGGCGTTCAGGCGCTGGATCGCTGCGAAGAAGGCCTTCAGGTCTTCCGGCGAATCGACGTCCGGCACGGCGTCGCCCAGTTGCTGGGTGACCTGCGCCAGGCTCGATGCACCGAGGCGGTTCTTGCCGCGGCCGAGGTCGATCAGGATCAGGGCGGTGTCGCCCAGGTCCGTGCGCAGTTGCGGCGTCAGCGAACGGCGCACGTCCGGCACCGGCGCAAAGGCGGATACGATCAGCGAGACCGGCGACAGCACTTCCTTGGCTGCGCCGTCGTCCTGCCACGTCGTGCGCATCGACAGCGAATCCTTGCCGACCGGGATGCTGATGCCGAGGGCCGGGCACAGCTCCATGCCGACCGCCTTCACGGTGTCGAACAGGGCGGCGTCCTGGCCCGGCTGGCCGCAGGCGGCCATCCAGTTGGCGGACAGCTTGATGTCTTCGATCGAGGCGATCGGGGCGCAGGCGATGTTGGTGATCGCCTCGCCCACGGCCATGCGGCCGGAGGCGGCGGCGTCGATCACGGCCAGCGGCGTGCGCTCGCCCATCGCCATCGCTTCGCCCTGGTAGCCCTCGTAGCTCATCGCGGTGACGGCGCAGTCGGCCACCGGCACCTGCCACGGGCCGACCATCTGGTCGCGCACGGTCATGCCGCCGACGCTGCGGTCGCCGATGGTGATCAGGAAGGACTTGTCGGCGACGGTCGGCAGCAGCAGCACGCGGCGCGCGGCTTCGCCGAGTTCGATGCCGGTCAGGTCGACCGGCGGCAGCGCGCGCTGAACGTGCTCGACGGTGCGCTGCATCTTCGGCGGCTTGCCGAGCAGGACTTCCATCGGCATATCGACAGGATTGTTGCCCATCTCCGGATCGATCACGCGCAGCTGGCGCTCTTCGGTGGCGACGCCGACGACGGCGAACGGGCAACGCTCGCGCTCGCACAACGATGCAAATTTCGTCAGGTCATTTGGCGAAATCGCCAACACATATCGCTCTTGCGACTCGTTCGACCAAATTTCCTTCGGCGCCATCCCGCTCTCTTCGAGCTGGATCTTGCGCAGGTCGAAGGTCGCGCCGCGCTTGGCGTCGTTCACGATTTCCGGGAAGGCGTTCGACAGGCCGCCGGCGCCGACGTCGTGGATCGAGATGATCGGGTTGTCCGCACCCAGCTGCCAGCAGCCGTTGATGACTTCCTGGGCACGGCGTTCCATTTCCGGGTTGCCGCGCTGGACCGAGTCGAAATCGAGATCCGCGGTATTCGTGCCGGTCGCCATCGAGGACGCGGCCGAGCCGCCCATGCCGATGCGCATGCCCGGACCGCCGAGCTGGATCAGCAGGCTGCCGACCGGGATGTCGTTCTTGTGGGTGTGTTCGTCGGCGATGTTGCCGATGCCGCCCGCGATCATGATCGGCTTGTGGTAGCCGAACACGCCGCCGGCCGCCTGCGCGTTCTGTTCGTAGGTGCGGAAGTAGCCGCCCAGGACCGGGCGGCCGAATTCGTTGCTGAAGGCGGCGCCGCCGAGCGGGCCGTCGATCATGATCTGCAGCGGCGAAGCGATGCGCTCCGGCTTGCCGTAGACGGGCGAATCGCCCTTTTCGCCCTTGGCCGTCACGTCCGCCGCGTTTTCCCACGGACGCTGGGCATCCGGCAGCAGCAGGTTCGAGACCGTGAAGCCGGTCAGGCCGGCCTTCGGCTTGGCGCCGCGGCCGGTCGCGCCTTCGTCGCGGATCTCGCCGCCGGCGCCGGTCGAGGCGCCCGGGAATGGCGAGATCGCGGTCGGGTGGTTGTGGGTCTCGACCTTCATCAGGGTGTGCACCAGCTCGCTCGACGGGGCGTACTCGCCGCCGGCGCGCGGGAAGAAGCGCGTCACCGTCGCGCCTTCCATGATCGACGAGTTGTCGCTGTAGGCGACGATCGTGCCCTTCGGCTGCAGCTGGTGCGTGTTCTTGATCATCTGGAACAGCGACTTGTCCTGCTTCACGCCGTCGATCACCCAGTCGGCGTTGAAGATCTTGTGGCGGCAGTGTTCCGAGTTCGCCTGGGCGAACATCATCAGTTCCACGTCGGTCGGATTCCGCTCGGCCTTGGTGAAGGCGTCGAACAGGTAGTCGACCTCGTCTTCCGACATCGCCAGGCCGAGTTCCGTATTCGCGCGCACCAGGGCGTCGCGGCCCTGGCCCAGCACGTCGATCGCCTCGAGCGCCTTGCCTTCGAGCTCGTCGAACAGGCGCACGGCCTCGTCGGCGCTGCGCAGCACGGTGTCGGTCATGCGGTCGTGCAGCAGGGCAGCCACCGCCTGGACTTCCTCGGGCGACAGCTTCTTCGGGGCGCCAATGCCGGTGCCCAGGATGCCGCCCTTCAGCACGACCTTGTAGGCCTCGCCGCGCTCGATGCGGTGCACGTGCTGCATGCCGCAGTTGTGCGCGATGTCGGTCGCTTTCGAGGCCCAGGGCGAGATCGTGCCCAGGCGCGGGATCACGAAGAACTCTTCGGTGGCGCCCTCGTAGAGCGTCTCCGGGACCGGCTCGCCATAGGTGAGCATGGCGCTCAAGCGTTCGGTGTCCGCGGTGGACAGCGGCGTGCTGGCGTCGATGAAGTGGTAGAAGCGAGCCTGGACCGATGCAATCGTGGGAGCGACTGCTTGCAGCTGGTTCAGGAGGCGTTGGCTACGAAATACCGAAAGGGCGTTGGAACCCGGCAGAATCAACATGGCTGGAAGTTGGTTGATGCAGCGTGGCTGCGGGTGAAAGATAGCCCGCTATTATACAGGGTTGACAACACCTCCAGTACGCTACGCCGGCGTTCCGGTTGCCGGACGCAGTGCTTGCCGGTATCGTAGCGCGAGGAGACGCGCAATGGCAGAGCACACGAGAGAAAAGATGCACGAAAACAGCAAGCTGTCGGTACTGGTGATCGACCCGAATCCCGGCATGCGCGCCAGCCTGCAGAACATGCTGAACCTGGGCGGCATCAGCAAGATCGAGTACGCCGTGAATTCCGGCACCGCGATCCGCCAGCTCACGCGCCGCGCCTACGACATCATCCTGTGCGAATACGATCTCGGCAACAGCAGCGCCGGCGACGGCCAGGACGGCCAGCAGCTGCTGGAAGACCTGCGCCACCACCGCCTGATCAGCCCGTGGGCGATCTTCATCATGCTCACCTCCGAGGCCGTCTACGGCAAGGTCGTCAGCGCGGCCGAGCTGGCGCCGACCGATTACGTGCTCAAGCCCTTCACCGCCGAGGTGCTGGGCGCGCGCATCACGCGCGCCATCGAACGGCGCGCGGTGTTCCTGCCGACCTGGCAGCTGGTCGCCCAGGGCAATGTGCGCGAAGCGATCCGCGCGGCCGCCGCCAGCGAGCT
>DOUW01000053.1 GCA_003520365.1 Massilia sp. | reverse complement strand
CGTGGCCGATTCGCAACGCGGGGCCAGGGTGATGGAAGGGTGCGCGGTGGGCGAGGGCGACCGCCTGGACACCCGGTCCGCCGCCTGGGCCGCGATGGCGTTTGCCCAGCTGGGACAGGGCGAACGCGCCTGGGCCTTGCTGGACGCGATCAACCCGGCGCGGCGCACGGCGACGCTGGAGGACTGCGCGGACTATGGGCTGGAACCCTATGTGATGGCGGACTGTGTGCCGCCGGCTCATCCATACGTTGGTTGCGGGCACGGGAGCTGGTACACTTCCTCGGCTGGCTGGACGTACCGGCTGATCGTCGAATCGCTGCTCGGAATCGGGCGGCAGGGCGAGCGCCTGGTGCTGTCGCCGCAGCTGCCTTGCGGGTGGCCGGGCTTTCGCCTGGATTACCGCTACCGCACTACCCTGTACGAGATCGAGGTGCGCTTCGCCGAGGCGGACGCGCTGCTGGTCGACGGCCGGGAGGAAGAGGGCAACCTGGTGCCGTTGACCGACGACGGTCGCACGCACCAGGTCGAGCTGCTGGTCGCGCGCCGGCATGGGGCCGCCATTGCGGCGGCAAGCGAAGAACCTCAGTCGAAGTCCATCACATGAAGAAAACCACGCTGGCGGCCGGTGCCGCCTTCCTGCTGGCGGCAAGCGCCGCGCAAGCCGCCGATTGGAGCGATACCTCGATCAGCTGGCGCTACGGCACCCGTTTCGCCGAGCCGTACAATCCGGAACACATCTCGAAACACATCTTCGCGCTGACCCACGCCAGCGGCTACAAGTACGGCAGCAACTTCTTCAACGTCGACCTCCTGCAGTCCGACAAGAGCGACCCGGCCTCGCTGACCCAATCCGAAGGCGCGCAGGAAGCCTACATCGTCTACCGCCACACGCTCGACATCGGCGCGCTGCGCGGCACCGAGATGCGCTACGGCCCGGTCAAGGGCGTGGGCGTGACCTTCGGCTTCGACTGGAACACCAAGAACGACGTCGGCTACAACTCGCGCAAGCGCATGCTGGTCGCCGGCCCCACCCTGATGTGGGACGTGCCGGGCTTCCTGAACACCAGCATCCTGCTGCTGCGCGAATCGAACGCCCCGAGCGGCGCCTTCCCGCCGATCTCGAACGTCAACGGCCGCTACACCTACGACACCCACGCCATGCTGTCGGCGACCTGGGGCATCCCGGTGGCCGAGCGCCTCTCCTTCGAGGGCTACCTGAACTTCATCGCCGCCAAGGGCCGCGACGAGGTCGGCAACGGCACCGGCGCCGAGACCAACCTCGACATGGCGCTGATGTACGACATCGGCTCCCACTTCGGCCAGCCGAAGAACCGCTTCCGCCTCGGCCTCGAGTACCAGTTCTGGAACAACAAGTTCGGCAACACGCGCAAGACCACGGGCGGACAGGGCCAGCGCGCCAGCACGCCGATGGTGCGCGCCGAGTACCACTTCTGATTGTTCATGAACTAAGCAGGACGCGGCGGCAGGCTGCGTGGCAGCCGCTGCCGCCGCCGCACACAGTTCAATGTTTGCATATCGGAATTGCATAATATAATGGCAATTTCGAGGCCTTCGCGCCGAGTTGACGAACACTGGATTGTGAATGCAAGTCATTAAAGACATACAGCGCGCCTGGTCGCAATTGCGCGCCGGAAAAGCCGATCAGCCTTACCTGCCGTTCTGGCGCCAGCTCGCCGAGATGACGGCCCTGTTCCTGGTGCGCCGCATCGGCCCCGGCTATTACCTGCAGGCGCGCTGGTGGCGTACCTCGGTGCCTTTCGCCGACAAGTGGGCCCACGTCAACAAGAAGGAATACAACGAATTCATCGACCGCTGGAACCGCCGGCCCTACCAGAAGAGCTCCCAGCACAAGGTGATCGAAAAGGCGATCCTGCAACTGGTCGGCGTGCCGACCCCGGAATTCATCGGCTTCATCCACCCGCAGCGCGGCGCGCGCGCCGATGGCACGTCGCTGCGCAGCCTGGCCGACCTCGAGGCGCTGAGCCGCGAGCTGGTCGGCAATAAAATCTGCTTCAAGCTGGTGGAAGGCTATGGCGGCGCCGGCTTCTTCGCGTTCCAGGTCGAGGAAAGGGACGGCCAGCCGGTCTTCGTCCATCCCTTCAGCGGCGCGGTGACCACCCTGGCCGAGTGGTGGGACAAGGCCGGCAACAACCGCGACGGCTACATCGTCGAACATTACCTGCCGCAGCATCCGGTGTTGGCGGCGATCCACCCGAATTCGCTCAACACCCTGCGCATCTGGCTCTATCAGGCGCGCGGCGAGTGCCGCATCGCCGGCGCTTTCCTGCGCGTGGGACGCAAGGGCAGCCTGGTCGACAACACCAGCAGCGGCGGCATCTTCTGCCCGGTCGACCTGGCGACCGGCACCCTGACCCACGCCGCCAACGCCAAGAACCCGCTCGACACCATGGACGCGCACCCGGACACGGGCGGGCGCATCAGCGGCGTGCAGCTGCCCTACTGGCGCGAATGCCAGGAAGTCGCCATGCGCGCGCTGCAGGCCTTCCCGCACGTGAACGTGGCCGGGGTGGACGTGGCGATCGGCGTCGACGGCCCGCGCATGATCGAGCTGAACGTGCGGCCGGACCAGATCGGGTGTGCGCGGATCAATTTGCCGCTGAAGCAGGTGGATCGGTGGATGAGTGCGGCCTGAAAGGATAAAGAAGCCTCTGGCGAAAGACCCGAATAAAGTAAAAAGCCCCGGAATTCTGCCGGGGCTTTTTTTACGTTCGGGGGCCTTATGCGGCCACTTTATTGGCGGCGAGATCCCATCCGCCCATCGTCGTGCCGCCAGTGCCGCCGCCAATTTTCTGCTGCGTGTATTTCCACTTCACCTTCGAGAACTTCAGGCTGACATGTTCAGCGAGGATCGCGCCCGCTTCGATGCCTGGGGTAATTGCGCCGATGAGCACATTTTCCAGCTCGATTTCGAAATACTTGACCGGCGTACCGTTGCCGTCGGCGCGCATGAACTCGAACTTTGCCTTGGGGATGGTTTTGCCCATCGCGCAAGTCTGCATCAGGATCGGCGACGATAAATCAGCCAGCTTGCTGAAGGTGACTTCCTGCACCTCGACGCGCTCCGCGGTGTGTCCACCGCCAGTCGACGCCGTGGCGCTGCGGGGTTGAATCAGTCCCCAATTCACCGATTCGCATTCGATCCAGTCCTTATGTTTGTCGTCCTGGGACTCGCCCTTGATCCCATCGATCTGGAGATATACATCGATTGCCATCATTCCTCCACATATTTGTTGAGCCTGCCATGTTGCAGTACTCAATGCAGAGCTCGCTTGCGTGGACTCAACGAGTCGACGTATTGCGGTGCTAGATTGAACGTTTGTCCCGACTGCGGAGGATGTGATGACCGACGTGCCCGGCAAGCCTGAAGCTGGCAAACCTGCTGTGAAGATGACGATGAGCCCCGAGGCTAGGGCGAAAATGCGGGCAACGGAAAAGAATGTCTACAAGTACTACAACGACATGGGCAAGAACAAGGGGCATTGCACATGGGGTGCGGGCATTCTCGCCCACAAAGGAGTCTGTACAGAAGAAGAGCTCGGCAAGAAAGTCAGTGCCGGGATGGTCGATCAGGAATTCGAGCACCGCGTGGCGGAGGCTGAACGTACGGTCCTCCGCAATATCAAGGTGCCGATCAGCCAGGCCCAATTCGATGCACTTTGCAGTCTGACTTATAACGCAGGGCCAACCGGCGCGAACGGCACGTATGGCTACGTGAATGCGAACGATTTTGAAGGCGCCGCCTCCAATATCTCGAAGATGATCAGAGTTCAGGTTAAAGAGAAGGGCAAGACGAAATATGTCATTGCTCCAGGGTTGATCAAGCGCCGCGAAGAGGAAAGTGCTCCTTTTCGCGTGAAAAAAGAAAATGCTGCTAAATAGGGGGGAGATATGTCTGTCCTGATTTCTGTCTTGCGTCAACGCACGACGATATTTCCAGTTGTCGTAGCGCTTGCTTTCACAAGCGTGGTAAGTCCTGTACATGCTGGCGATAACCAGGAACGTAGCGTTATTGGCAAATGGCGGTTGAAGGCTGCGCTCGATGCATCTGAGATAACGTCGCTCGATGAGCGAGAAGCAAAGCAGCTTGTCGGAAAAGTTTTTACGATAGCGCCAGACAGGGTTGAGTTCGGCACGCGGAAATGCTTACCGCCAGAGCTTGAGGCCGAACGTGTCGAGCCTCGGCTGTACCTGCGCGAGCAGGCGCACGCAAGCGCCTCGAAGCTTGGATTACCTAATCCTGTAACGGTCGTTGACCTCGGCTGCACTGTCGCGTTCATCAAAGCCAAGGACAGGCTTGTGATCCATTGGGACGGCTGGTTCTTCGACGCTCGGCGCCAGCGGTAGCGGTAATTTGACGCTAGTCGGAGCAGATCGCCTGTACGCGGATCAACCTGCGCCGAAGCAGATGGATCGGCGAATGAGTGCGGCCTGATGGGCTGAAAGGCAGCGTCAGCCAAGCGTTGTTCTTTCGTCAAACAATGTGTAATAAATAGCAATAAAATCTACCTCTAGCGCAAAGGCAATCCCTGATGCAATTGCAAAAATTGCATCATGAAAATCTCACTCCTCTCCCCGTCCCTTCTCGCCTTTTTTCTCCTGTCGGGCTGCGCCTCCGCCGCCATCGACGAGCACAGCGAGTTCGAAGCCACCCTGCACGCGCCTTATCGGGCGCCTGATCCCGCGCGCCCCGATGCGCGTACCTTCACGCTGACCTTTGATTACCCGAATGCGCGCCGCGCCCGGCGCGTCGACTGGCAACTGGAACTCATCCACCTGGGCGGGCGCGTGGTGCGGCGCTGGCAGGGCAGCACACTCATGGACCGTGGCCCGGTCTCGGTGCCGGTCGCCTGGTCGGGCCTGGACGCCGGCCCGCTGGCGGCCGGTGTCTACCAGGCGCGCCTGCGTGCCGGCAGCCGCGACGCCGAGGCAGTGGCGCCTTCCAATGACGTGCACGAACAAAGCTGGCAGATCGAGATCGG
>DOUW01000523.1 GCA_003520365.1 Massilia sp. | reverse complement strand
GTCGGCGGCGCTGGTTGTGCCGATGCCGGCCCCGGTCCTGGCGCGTCCTGCGGCGCCAGCAAGGGCACGCCATATTGTTCGAGGATGGCGCGGATCTTCGGCTCGTTGGCCGCGAGCAGCTGGTCGATACGCTGGCGGAATTCCTTGTCGCCATGGCGCACCGCCATCGCGATCTCGAAGTCGAGCTTCATATGGGGGCGCGAGGCGAGCGGGATGGCGACGATCGGCGCCGCGCGCGCATTCCTGGCAAAGTAACCGACGATCGGGCCCCAGGCGAGGGCGACGTCGATCTTGCCGCTGGCCAAGTCCTTCTCGACGATCTCGCCCGGATACTGCGCGGCGTCGCCGGTCTGGCTCTGGTACCACTCGACCTGCTCCATCAGGCCGTGCTCCAGCAGCCACTCGGTGACCGGCGAGCCGGTGAACACCCCGATCCGCAGCCGCTGGCGCTGTGCAGGGTCCAGCGCCAGCAGGTCGTCCAGCGTGCGCACGCGGTCCAGGCCCTTGCCTTTCACGTAGGCCATCGCATAGGTGGAGCGGTAGTACGGGCGCGTGGTCGCGCCCAGCTCGAAACCCTTGGGCACGCCGGTGACCAGGTCGCACTTGTAGCGGTCCGTGTTCTCTTCCTTGGCGCGCAGGGTGTTGCGGATGAAACCGATCCGCTGCGGGAACCAGGTGTGTTCCAGTTTCCAGCCCAGCTCCTGCGCAAGCAATGCGGCGATCCGGTTCTCGAAGCCGGCGCCGGCGCGGTTCGAAAGCGGCAGGTTGTTCGGGTCCTGGCAGACGCGCAGCACCTTGTCCTGCCCGGGTGCAGGCGCACCTTCCTGCGCGCCTGCCGGGTTGCCCAGGCAGCACAATGCGCAGGCGGCGCCCGCCGCCAGTTGGCGCCACCTCATTTACCGATCTCCTGCAGCCGGCCCGGTTCGATGGCGCCGTCCGAGCGGCCCTTCAGGTAGGCGTACAGGCTGTCGATGTTTTCGTTCACCATCTTGCTGGTATCGAAATTCGGCATGCCCTTCTCGATCCGCCCCTTGAGCACGGCGGCCTTGAATTCGTCCTTGTTCAAGACCTTCAGGCTGTTCACCAGCGAGGGCCCGACCATGCCTTCCTGGGCGGCGCCATGGCAGCGCTCGCAGGCCATGGCGCGCCAGGTCTTCCAGCCGCTGAGGGTCTGGGCATCGACCTTGTTGCCGTCGACGACCTTGTAGGGGGCCGCGTCCGCCGCCACGGCGGGGGTGGCGAGCAATCCGGGCAAGGCAAGCAAGGCCCAGCAGGCGGCCGCGATGCCCGCATTCTTCGTGAGTCTGTTCATATGCATTCCTGACTATGCGGGAGGCGGCGCCGCCATGCTGCGGCCGGCGCCGTCTCCGGTTCACTTCACTTCAACACGTCGACTGTATTCGCGTTCCGATCAGCGATCCGGCAGCGCGAACACGGTGAGCACGCCGCCCAGCTCGGTGTACTTGGCCAGGTCCTTGTAGCCACCCACCGCGCCCAGGCCCTCGGTGCCCTTGGTCAGGCCAGCCGCCAGGCCAATGCCGGCCCAGCCGCCGATACCGGACAGCACGCCGATATATTGCTTGCCCTTGTATTCCCAGGTGTGGACGTTGCCGATGATCCCCGACGGGGTCTTGAACTTCCACAGTTCCTTGCCGTTGTGGTCGACCGCCTTGATGAAGCCTTCCAGGGTGCCGTAGAACACCACGTCGCCGGCGGTGGACAGCGCGCCGCTCCAGACCGAGAACTTCTCGGGCTTGGACCAGACGATCTTGCCGGTGCCGGCATCCCAGGCGATGAAGTTGCCCAGGCCGCCATGGCTGTTCGGTGCGGCATACATCGACAGCGTCGAGCCGACGTACGGCTGGCCGGCGGTGTACTCGATCTGGAACGGCTCGTAGTCCATGCACACGTGATTGGTTGGGACGTAGAACAGGCCGGTCTTGCGCGAATAGCTCGCCGGCTGCTGGTCCTTGGTGCCGAGCGCGGACGGGCAGATGCCCTTGGTGTTGAAGTCGGGGCCGTTCTTGTCGGTGCTGAAGGCGTCCACCACCTGCGGACGGCCGCTCTTCATGTCGACGTGGGTCGCCCAGTTGACCTTCGGATCGAATTTCTCGGCGACCAGGAGTTCGCCGGTGACGCGGTCGAGGGTGTAGGCGAAGCCGTTGCGGTCGAAGTGCACCAGGGCCTTGCGCGGCTTGCCCTTGACCTTGATGTCGGCCAGGATCATTTCGTTGACGCCGTCATAGTCCCACTCGTCGTGCGGGGTCATCTGGTAGACCCATTTCGCCATGCCGGTATCGAGGTCGCGCGCGAAGATGGTCATCGACCACTTGTTGTCGCCGGGGCGCTGGCGTGGATTCCAGGTGCTCGGGTTGCCGGTGCCGTAATAGACCAGGTTCGTGGCCGGGTCGTAGCTGTACCAGCCCCAGGTGGTGCCGCCGCCCAGCTTCCACTGGTCGCCCTGCCAGCTCTTGAGCGAGGAATCGGGGCCGATCGGCGCCATCTTGCCGTCGGTCCAGGTCATGGTCTTGTTGGGGTCGACGATCAGCTCGTTGTCGGGGCCGGTGCTGTAGGCCTTCCACAGGATCTTGCCGGTGTTCATGTCATGCGCCGTGATGCGGCCGCGCACGCCGAATTCGCCGCCGCTGATGCCGGTCAGGACCTTGTCCTTGAACACGTGCGGGGTGTTGGTGGTGGTTTCGCCGAGCTTCGGATCACCGACCTTGTTCTTCCACAGTTCGGCGCCGGTCTTGGCGTCGAGCGCCACCAGGGTGGTGTCGGCCTGCTGCAGGAAGATCTTGCCGTTGGCATAGGCCACGCCGCGGTTGACCGTGTCGCAGCACATCACCGGGATCACGGTCGGGTCCTGCTTCGGCTCGTATTTCCAGCGGATGCTCTGGTCTTCCAGCGAGATCGCGAACACCTTGTTCGGGAAGGGGCTGTGGATGTACATGGTGTCGCCGATCACCAGCGGTCCGCCTTCATGGCCGCGCAGCACGCCGGTCGAGAAGGTCCAGGCCACCTGCAGGTTCTTGGCGTTCTTGCTGTTGATCTGCTTGAGTTCGCTGTAACGGTGGTTCGCGAAGTCCCCCGACTGCATCGCCCAGTTTTTTGGGTCCTTGGTCAGCTTTTCGACATCCGAATCGGCGGCAAAGGCCGGGGTGGCGGCCAGTGCCAGGCAAGGCCACCAGCGGATGAGTCTTGTTAGTAATAACATGTTGAAGTCTCCTATGGTTTTAGAACCTTAGCCGTGCGGCTGCTTGGCCCTGCATCACCTCAGCGGGGTGCCACAATGGACACAGCACTTAGCGTGCCAGTGGCGCAAATCCCTCTATCCATGGCGGTCCGCCCCGGGAACCGCCCCTGCCACGTGACACATGTTCAGTTTCGAGACACTGCTTGCTGCGCCGCTGTGTCATCCGTGGCGCATACGGCTTCGCGCCGGTGTTCAGCGCGGCGGCACGTTGCAGGTCTTGTTGGCGCTGGCCTGGATCGCCTTGTACTTGCTGGCCATTTCCTTCACGGGCGCCGGATCGCGAAACAGTGCGCCGCGCTCGCCGGCCATGGTCTGGTTGCGCAGCGCAGTCGACATCGTGACGAAGTCGTCGTAGGGCATGGCCTTGGCAATCTGGTCGATGACGCACGAGCACTTGTAGAGGTATTCGTATTTGCCGTCGTGCTTTTGCATGCACTCCAATACGTACTCCACCCGTCCGCTGGTCGGGAAATCATGGGCATGCGCTGCCAGCGGGGCAGCCAGGGCTGCTGTCAGCAGCAAGTGCGTTCGCTTCATTCTTCGTCTCCAATCACGGTTTGCCAGGCAGGCGGTGGCCGCGGCATGCGCGGCCACCATGCGTGCCCTTCACGCTTCCTTCAGTACGCCTTTCGCCTTTGCCACATGGGTCGAGATGGCGTCCATCAGTGCCGGCGACAGCGCGTCGTAGGGAGGCAGGCCGAGCTCGGTCAGGCGGGCGCGCACCGCCCCCATGTTCTTCGGATCGGCACCGGATTCGATGATCGAGGACACGAAGGCGGCGAACTCGGGCGGCGCCCAGCCGTCCTCGTGCGACAGCTCGGTGTGCACGAAATCCAGGCCATAGAAGGGATGCGCAGTGTTCTCGATGCGGCCGAACATGTGCACGCCGCACTCGCGGCAGCCGTAGCGCTGGATCGTGGCCGAGGAGTCGATCACGGCCAGCTTGTCGGCGTTGGCGGACACTTTGACGTTCTCGCGTCCGACCACCGCCACCTGGGAAAACAGCGCCCCGGCCGGCTTCCAGCACTTGGTGCAGCCGCACACGTGGTTGTGCGCGACCTGGCCCTGGATTTCCACCGTCACCGGATTGGTGGCGCACAGGCAGGTCAGGGTCCCGCCCGAAAAATTCGGCGCGGCGGGCTTGATGCCGTTGTCGACGGCGGGGTGGATGTGGATTTCAGTGCTCATCGTCGGTCTCCTTTGTTTTTTAAGCGCTATTGGACAAGTTCAGTACAACACCACCGAACGGATCGACTGTCCGCTCTTCATCAAATCGAAGCCCTCGTTGATGCGATCGAGCGGCAAGGTGTGGGTGATCAGGTCGTCGATGTTGATCTTGTTTTCCATGTACCAGTCGACGATCTTCGGCACGTCGGTGCGGCCGCGCGCGCCGCCGAACGCCGAACCCTTCCATTCGCGGCCGGTCACCAGCTGGAACGGACGGGTCGAGATTTCTGCGCCGGCTTCGGCCACGCCGATG
>DOUW01000524.1:425-4228 GCA_003520365.1 Massilia sp. | reverse complement strand
CGAGCCGGGCGTTGCCGGCGACCCGGGCGCGATCACCGCGGTGCTGGCCAGCTACGTCAACTCGGCCCAGACCGACGTGCGCGGCATCGACCTCGACGCCCGCCACACCGTGCGCCTGCCCGGCGGCTGGGGCAACCTGCTCCTCGACGGCAAGCTGACCTACATCGACGAATGGGTCCGCAGGGAGCAGGACGGCAGCGAGCGCGACTTCGCCGGGACCCACGGCAACTGCGACGTCACCAACTGCGTCGGCACCCCGGACTACCGCGTCAACCTGCGCGCGGCCTGGGACCGCGGCGACTGGCGCGTTTCGCTCAACGCCAATTACCGCGGGCCGATCGACAACGTGCTGTTCAAGGGCGATCCGGACGGCTGTGCCAGCCAGTACGCCGACGGCCGCCCGGCGCCGCGCGGCTGCGAACTGGCCTCGTTCACCACCTTCGACCTGGTGGTGCGCTGGAAGCCGCAGCCGGCCTGGGAAGTGTTCGGCACCGTCGAGAACCTGTTCGACAAGATCGCGCCGCTCGACCCGCTGACCTATGGCGCCCAGGCCTACAACCCGCTCGACTACGCCGGCGCGGTGGGACGCACCCTGTCGCTGGGTGCGCGCTACACGTTCTGAGCGTGAAGGTGACGCGGCCGGAACGCAGGCGAATACGGCTGGCCGCGTCCTCCCTGCCTGCCCGACCCGGCAGCCGCGTCCGCGCGGACTGCCGGGTTCGTCGTCGCCGCAAAACCGCGCGCGACACCGAGCTGTGGCGTGCGGACCACGTGCCACAGCTCGTTTGATTGAAATCACTCGCATGCGGCAGCCCGATGCAAGACTCGATCCCAGCACCTCGCCGCACATTTGTTCATTCTAATAAACAAATGTTTATCAGATAGAAGCAAGCGGCGTAGCGGGGAACAAATAACCCATCCGAGAGCCGAACCATGCACGAAACCATCTTGTCCCGCTCGCTGCGCCAACTGTTCGGCGCCGCCGGCCTGAGCGCGGTTTTTAGCGCGGTTTTTAGCGCTGCTTCTAGCGCTGTTTTCAGCCTGCTGGCCAGCCTGCCCGCCAACGCGCAGGAGGCCCAGCGCCTCCTGGAGTCCTCCGCACAGGAAACGCAGCCGGCCGGTCAATCGCCCGCGCCGCCGATCCAGCGCGTCGAAGTGACCGGTTCCTCGATCCGGCGCATCGCCACCGAAAGCGCGCTGCCGATCACCACGATCCGCGCCGCCGACTTCGCCAAGCAGGGCCTGACCACGGTGCAGGAAGTGCTCAACACCATCCCGATGAACCAGACCTCGACGGTCAGTTCCTCGGCGGTCGGCTCGGGCACCGGCGGGCGCGCGGTGGCCGACCTGCGTGGCCTGGGCGGCGACAAGACGCTGGTGCTGCTCAATGGCCGGCGCCTGGCGAACCACCCCTACTTCGCCGACACGGTCGACCTGAACATCATTCCGGTGGCCGCGCTCGAACGGGTCGAGGTGCTGCGCGACGGCGCCTCCGCCATCTACGGCAGCGACGCCATCGGCGGCGTGATCAACTTCATCACCAAGCGCTCGGTCCAGGGCGCCGAGCTGACTTTCGAAGGCTACGAGCCCTGGCGCAGGGGAAGCGGCAGCGAACAGCGCATCAACCTCCTGGGCGGTTGGGGCGATCTTGCGCGCGACGGGGTCAGCATGTTCGGCGTGCTCGACTACCACCAGCAAAGCGCCCTGCGTGCCATCGACCGCGAGTTCTCGCGCACCGGCGTGCGGCCCGAGCGCGGCATGAACGAAGTCAGCCGCACCACCTTTCCGGCCAACTTCTTCTCCGACCTCGGGATTGCCGGCAACCCCTATTACGCGACCGGCTGCCGCCCGCCCGACACCGCGCCCGCCGTCGACGACCCGGTCTGCGAATTCGACTACACCCAGTATGTCGACGACATCCCGAAGACGCGCCAGTACAGCGCGATGGGCAAGATCAACCGCCAGTTCACCCCCGACCACCTGGGCAGCCTGGAAATCGTCTGGGGCCGCAGCACCAACGAATCGCGGGTGGCGCCGCCGCCGATGTCGAACATCGGCATCATCATGACCGCCGCCAGCCCGTATTACCCCGGCAACGGCACCGTGCCGGCCTTCCCGGGCCTCACGGGCGAAAACCTCGACATCAGCTGGCGGCCGGCCGAGAGCGGCGGGCGCGACAATTACGACAGCAGCTCCACCGTGCGCGTGCTGGCCAGCCTCGAGGGCACCATCCAAGGTTGGGACTACAACGCGGCGATCTCGCACGCCCAGGGCCGCGCGCGCAGCACCTTCCGCGGCGGCTACCTGGTCGACCAGCGCATCATCGACGGCGTCGGCGCCGGCATCCTGAACCCCTTCGGCCCGCAGAGCCCGGCCGGCGCCGATTTCCTGGCCAGCTCGCTGCTGCTGGGCGAATACGTCCATGCCCGCATCCTCAGCTCCGCCATCGACGCGCGCGCCAGCCGCGACCTGATGACCCTGCCCGGCGGCCCGCTCGGCTTCGCGATCGGCGCCGAGTTCCGGCACGACAACGCCAAGTACTTCGTCAACCGCGACCTGGCCGGCCAGGCCTCCAGCTCGGGCTATGCCGACGCCCAGGACGCCAGGGGATCGCGCAGCATTTCCGCCCTGTTCGCCGAGCTGAACGTCCCGGTGATCAAGAACCTCGAACTGAACATCGCCAGCCGCTACGACCACTACACCGACGTCGGCAACAGCTTCACGCCAAAGGTCTCGCTGCGCTACGAGCCGACGCGCGAGCTGCTGCTGCGCGCTTCCTACAACCGGGGCTTCCGCGCGCCCACCCTGTACGACCTGTACGGGCCGCAGTCGACCACCAACACCTCCGACACCCACGACGATCCGCTGCTGTGCCCGGGCGGGGTGCCGGTGCCGGGCGCGAACCCGAACGTCGTCTGCGGCCAGCAGCAGAATATCCGCCAGGGCGGCAATCCGGACCTCAGCCCGGAACGCTCGCGCACCTGGAGCGTCGGCGTCGTGTTCGAGCCCGTGCCGCGCCTGACGGTGTCGGCCGACTACTGGGACATCCGCCTGAAGGACCAGATCAACGCGCTGGCCGAACAGACCATCTTCGGCAACTTCCCGAAGTACCAGAACCTGTTCGTCTACAACCCGGGCGGCACACGCCTCGACTACGTGCTCGACATCACCAGCAACCTGGGCCAGGTGAAGACGCGCGGCGTCGACCTGTCGCTGCTCTACCGGCTGCCGCGCAGCCCGATCGGCAACTTCAGCGTCAGCCTCGACGGCACCTACGTCAACAAATACGATTACCAGAACGAGCGTGGCGGCCCCTACACCGAGAATGCCGGACGCTACGCCGACGCCACGCCGGTATTCCGCTGGCGCCATAACCTGCTGATGACCCTGGTGCGCGGCGACTACACCTTCAACCTGTCGAACCGCTACTCCTCGCACTACGAGGACCAGAACACATCGGTGGCGCCGGAGTTCTTCAACAACGTCAGCCATTACTCGACCTGGTCGATCTCGGCCACCTATACCGGCGACAAGCACTTCGAGCTGACGGCCGGCATCAAGAACCTGTTCGACGAGGAGCCGCCCTTCACCAACCAGGTCACCAACTTCCAGCTGGGCTACGATCCGCGCTATACCGATCCGCTGGGGATCACGCCCTACATGCGGCTGACCTATAGGTTCTGACGATGTCGAAACCGTAGGGTGGGGTAATTGAGGCCAGTGGCCCCAATTACGTGCCCACGCGTAAACGATGAGCAGACGCAGCGCTTATGCACGCTAACACGACGCAGGCTTCACGCGTG
>DOUW01000524.1:0-313 GCA_003520365.1 Massilia sp. | reverse complement strand
CGGCTGGCCGACGCCCACCGGCACGCTCTGGCCTTCCTTGCCGCACACGCCCACGCCCGAGTCCAGGCTCATGTCGTTGCCGATCATCGAGATGCGGTTCATCACGTCCGGCCCATTGCCGATCAGGGTTGCGCCCTTCACCGGATAGGTGATCTTGCCGTCCTCGATCATGTAGGCTTCGCTGGCCGAGAACACGAACTTGCCGTTGGTGATGTCGACCTGGCCGCCGCCGAAGTTCACCGCGTACAGGCCGTTCTTGACCGACGCCAGGATCTCGGCCGGGTCCTTGTCGCCGGCCAGCATGTAGGTGTTG
>DOUW01000526.1 GCA_003520365.1 Massilia sp. | reverse complement strand
GGCCAGGGTGGCCGCGTCGAAGGCGGCCAGGTCGGGCGGCGGTGCGTCGGCGGCGTGCGCAGGCGAGCGGTAGGCGGCGAACAGCTTGCCCTTGCGGTCGTACAGGGCGGCGCTGGAAATCTCTTCCTTGGACTTGAGGGCGGCAAGCAGGGCGCCGGCCAGGCTGCGGTCGTTGAACACCAGGGCGTCGGCGCTGTTGGTGGCGACCACCCCGGCCAGCGAGGACAGCTGCATGTGTTCGTCGTTGCGGCCGTTGTGGACCGAGGCCAGGGCGAAGGCGACGAAGACGATCAGCAGGGCGCTGCCGGTCGACAGCAGCGACATCGTCGTCAACTTCCGGTTCAGGCTGGAGCGCTCGAGGTTCGCCATGGTCGTCGCAGGGGGCCGGCATTGGAACGCGGACCCGGCGTTTGAGTGCGCGCAAGCCCTCCTTGCAGAAATGCAAATTCCTGCAAGAAAAAATATACGTTGTAGGGAAGGGGGCGGCTTTGCGCGAACGCAAAGGGGCAGGGTGGGGAAAAACGGAAGGGAAGGGGAGCAGGGAAGGGAAAGAAAAGGCGGCAGGGTGACCGGCATGTGCCGGCAATCCTGCCGCCTGGGCTAGCTACATCTTGGTGACCGCGGTCTGATCGATCGGGGTCCTGTCAACAGCAGCCGCCGCTGCGCCCGGAGCCGTAGCGCGCTTCCTGACGCTCGCGGAAAAACTCCTCGTAGGTCATGACCGGCTTGCCCGGATGCTCGCGCTCCATGTGCGCGAGGTAGGTGTCGTACTCCGGCAGGCCGACCATCAGGCGCATGCTTTGCCCGAGGTACTTGCCGGCTTGGGCGAGGGCGGCGAGCATCACTGCACCTGTGCGGTCGGTGCAGCGACGAACGGCGATTCCTTCACCGTCGGCTTGCTGCTGTTGCGCGCGTTCATCACGGTCTTGATGCCGTAGAACAGCACCGCGATCACGACGACCATGAAGAAGCCAGCCAGCGCGGCATCGAGGTAATCGTTGAAGATGATGCGGCGCATTTCGCCGAGCGACTTGGCCGGCGCCAGGATCTGGCCCTGGTCGAGCGCTGCCTGGAACTTCTGCGCGTGGGCGACGAAGCCGACCTTGACGTTCTCGTCGAAGATCTTCTGCCAGCCGGCGGTCAGGGTGCAGATCAGCAGCCAGATGGTCGGCACGATCGTGACCCAGGCGTACTGGCCGCGCTTCATCTTGAACAGCACCACGGTGCCCAGCATCAGCGCGATACCGGCCAGCATCTGGTTGGCGATGCCGAACAGCGGCCACAGGGTGTTGATGCCGCCCAGCGGATCGACCACGCCCTGGTACAGGAAGTAACCCCAGGCGGCCACGCACAGGCCGGTCGCCAGCAGGTTGGCCGGCAGCGAATCGGTGCGCTTCAGGGCCGGGGCAAAAGCGCCCAGCAGGTCCTGCAGCATGAAGCGGCCGGCGCGGGTGCCGGCGTCCACCGCGGTCAGGATGAACAGCGCCTCGAACAGGATCGCGAAGTGGTACCAGAAGGCCATCATCGTCTTGCCGCCGATGACGTTGGACAGGATGTTGGCCATGCCCACCGCCAGGGTCGGGGCGCCGCCGGCGCGCGAGATGATGGTGTGCTCGCCGACGTCCTTGGCCACTTGCGTGAGCGTCTCGGGGGTGACGACGAAGCCCCAGTTCGAGACGGCGGCGGCGGCCGACTGCGCGGTGGTGCCGAGCACGGCGGCCGGCGCGTTCATCGCGAAGTAGATGCCCGGGTCGATGGTCGAGGCGGCGACCAGCGCCATGATGGCGACGAACGATTCCATCAGCATCGCGCCGTAGCCGATGAAGCGGGCGTGGGTTTCGTTCTCGATCATCTTCGGCGTGGTGCCCGAGGAGATCAGCGCGTGGAAGCCGGAGACGGCGCCGCAGGCGATGGTGATGAACAGGAAGGGGAACAGGTTGCCCGACCAGACCGGGCCGGTGCCGTCGATGAAGCGGGTCACGGCCGGCATCTGCATGTGCGGGGCGACCAGCAGGATGCCGATGGCCAGCGCGACGATGGTGCCGATCTTGAGGAAGGTAGACAGGTAGTCGCGCGGGGCCAGCAGCAGCCACACGGGGATGACCGAGGCGACGAAGCCGTAGCCGATCAGCATCCAGGTCAGTTCGACGCCGGTGAAGGTGAACATCGGGCCGAAGGTCGGCGAATCGTGCACCCACTGGCCGCCGACGATGGCCAGCATCAGCAGCACGAAGCCGATCAGCGAAATCTCGCCGATGCGGCCGACGCGGAAGTAGCGCGAATAGAGTCCCATGAAGAGCGCGATCGGGATCGTCGCCATCACGGTGAAGGTGCCCCAGGGCGAGCCGGTCAGCGCCTTGACGACGATGAGGGCCAGCACCGCGAGGATGATCACCATGATCATGAAAGTGCCGAACAGCGCGATGACGCCCGGGATCTCGCCCATTTCGGACTTGATCAGGTCGCCCAGCGAACGGCCGTCGCGGCGCATCGACATGAACAGCACGATGAAGTCCTGGACCGCGCCGGCGAACACGACGCCGGCCAGGATCCACATCATGCCGGGAAGATAGCCCATCTGGGCGGCCAGGACCGGTCCCACGAGCGGTCCTGCGCCTGCGATCGCTGCAAAATGGTGGCCGAACAGCACGTACTGGTTGGTCGGCACGTAGTCGAGGCCGTCGTTGTACTTGTAGGCGGGCGTCTGGCGACGCGCATCCAGCCCCATCACCTTGGTGGCGATGTAGAGGCTGTAGAAACGGTAGGCGATGAGGTAAACGCAGACGGCCGCGGCGACCACCCAGACGGCATTGATCGACTCGCCGCGGCGCAGGGCCACATAAGCGAGCGCGAACGCGCCGAGGAGTGAGATCGCCGCCCAGCCGAGCTTGTTTCCGAGGCTTTTCATGGTGGCTCCTTCAGTTTTTTATTCGTAAAGGCGCGGTGCGTCCGGCGCGTTGCCGCGAGCGGCGGCGCGGCCGGTCGCGTCCGGCCCGTATTGACAAAGCATTCTGCATCTTTATGCAAATTGCAAGCGCATGATTCTACGCGCTTCCCTTGTTAATTTTTCTACGTATTATCACGTAGTCAATGTGTCTCTGAGGAAACAAAATTAGTTGCTTTCAGCACATTGCTCGTCTAATATGCATTGATCGCCTACTCAGAGATTTCCGATGGCCGCATTGGACTTGACCCCGTTCCCGCTGGTGCAGATGCACCCGATCGCCAATGGGCGGAACGAATGGGTGGCACTGAGCCTGGACCTGCGCGCCGGCGCCGGCGCGGAACAAGTTGGCCTGCTGCTGCGCGAAATGGCCGGCCTGCTGGCGGCGATCGCGCCGCTCGACTGCCTGCTGCTGCTCGACACCCCAGCCCAGCTGACGCCGCCCCTGCTGGCG
>DOUW01000364.1:7616-9757 GCA_003520365.1 Massilia sp. | reverse complement strand
CCCGCGCCTGAAGCTGCGCCTGGCCCGGCTCGACGCCTGGCGCGTGTTGCGCGCCGAGTTGCCGCTGCGCGCCGTGTTCGAGGTGCGCAGCGGCGTGCGCCACCAGGGCTATACCTTCGAGCCGCGCCTGGTCTACGAACAGCGCACGCCGGACGGCAAATGGCTGTTCGACGCCCAGCTGGCGGCGGTCGTCGGCGACGGCAAGATCAACCGCTATTTCTACGAGGTGGCGCCGCGATACGCGACCAGCGAGCGCCCGGCCTATGCCGCCCGTTCCGGGCTGATCCTGGTGCGCGCCGGCCTGTTCGCGGCGCGCCAGGTGAATCCCGACCTGCGCGTCTTCGGCTTCGTGCGCGCCGAAAACTATGGCGTCGGCGCGAACGACGACAGCCCGCTGCTGCGGCGTAACAACGGCGTGTCCGCCGGCGTCGGGGTGTCGTGGATGCTGTGGCGCTCGAAGACCCTGGCGCGCGACTGAGCGCGCGCATCGGGACGCCCTGCGGCTTGCGCGCTTAAATAAGAACAATTGTCCCGTCACAAGTCGTAGCCGCGCGTGCGCGGAAGAATGAGCTGTTCGCACTCCCACAAAGGAAACGAGATGCTCATTCGACATGCATGCCTGTGCCTTGCCGGCACCTTGCTCACGCTGTCCGCGCTGGCCGGCGCGGTCAATCCTTATGCCGACCACAACGGCAAGCTGCCGGCTCCGGGCGAATACAACGGTCCGCTGTTCCGGCTCAGCTACAACTACCCGTCCGGACTGTCGGCGCCCCATATGGGCTGGCGCACGGCGATCGGCAGCGGGCCGATCACGACCGCGAATGCCGCCGCCTACGTCCAGGCGCTGAAGGACGTCGTCGCGCGCGACATGCACACGCTGCTGGTCGACTACGAGGAATGGAACGCGGCGCGCCGCGGCTGGTACAACGACCCCTGGCTGGGCGCACAGCGCGAGGCGATCCACGGCATGCTGGTCGGGATCGAGAAGGTCGACAACAGCCTGTTCCCGAAAAGCGGCCTGACGAAACCGTTTACGACCTACGTCATCACCTATTACAACCGCACGGCGGCCCAGACCATCGGCAGGATCTGGGGCCGCGACCCGAAGGCGCCGGTGCTGGCGGGCGGCGCTACCCAGTACGCCGAGGGCGCGATCACCGTCAAGCTGGCCTTCACCACGGCCGATGGCGCGACCTGGCCCGCGATGGAGGGCGCGCTGGCCTGGCCGATGATGATGACGGCGAACGCCACCACCGGCCACTTCGACCGCCCGACACTGGAGAAGGGCTACCTGATGCAGGTCGATATCGTGGTCAAGGACAGCCAGTCGGCGCCGCAGACCGGCTGGGTATTCGCGACCCTGGTCTACGACCGCGACACGCGCCGCGGCAGCCAGGGCATCTGGGACCAGATGGTGCCGCTCGGCGCGCAATGGGGTAACGATCCGCAGGTGAACAGCGCGGCCACGCCCGGCGCGCCCTTGCAGGAGACCTGGGTCAATCCGAACGCGCCCCTGTACGCGCTTGAAACCCTGGGATGGGGTGGGCGCCTGTCGGGGCCGAACGACCACGCCCTGAACGACATCTCGGTGGCGGGCGAGGGCGGGCGGGTTTTGACGCGCAATGCCGCCAATTCGTCCTGCCTGAGCTGCCACGGCGCCTCGCAGTGGAACGCGGCTAACCCGAAGCAGGGGATGGCCTCGTTCATGATGCCGCTGGTGCCGCCCGCGCCGGGGGCGGCGCCGAATGCCGGCGCGCCCTACATGAATTCGCCGGCGCCGGGGTCGAGCGAATGGCTGCGCTGGTTCCAGAACCGCCCTGGCGACGTGCCGATGGATGCCGGCAGCATCGCCGGCGACTACGACCTGGCGCTCACTTTCCGCGTGCTGCCGGCCTGGCACGAGGCGATGACGGGCAAGGCGCATGCGCTGCGCAAGCTCGATGCGGCGGGGAATGCGGCGAAGGGAACGGCCGGGCCTTAGGCAGGCACGAAAAAAGCCCCGGGCGATGCCGGGGCGCTTGTTTCGTGGCCTGCCGAAGGCGCACTGTATTTCTACACTTGATTACTGCACTTCGTATGCGCCGATGTCGATCGCGCCGCCCAGGGTCGAACGCGATGCGTAGGACGCGGTGTGCTTGTAG
>DOUW01000364.1:360-7333 GCA_003520365.1 Massilia sp. | reverse complement strand
GAGCTTGGCGACCTTGCCGATGTAGAGGTTGTGGCTGTAGCCGTCGCCGTAGCCGTTGCGGCCGAACTCGGTGTATTCGATGGTCACGGTGCTGGCGGTATTGGCGCCACTGAGGATGCCGTTCTCGTTATCGTGCAGGAAGCTATTGCGCAGCGTGAAGTCGGTGCCTTCGAGGCGCAGGGCGGCGCCGTTCTTGTCGGCCACCTTGGCGCCGAACATCTCGACGTTGTCGATGGTGATGTCGTTACCGCGCACGACCCAGATTCCCTTGCCGCCGTAGCTTTTGCCGGCAGCGTTGATCTGCGGGCGGCCGTTGACGCCGCGGATGGTCAGCTTGCTGGCGCTGATGGCGCAGACGTCGCCGCTATAGGTGGCGGCCTGGATTTCGATGAGGTCGCCGGTCTTGGCAGCGGCGAACGCCTTGCACGGCGTTGCATAGGTCTTGCCTGCACCGACGCTGAGGGTGGCGGCCGCGGCGGGGGCTACAAAGGCAGCGCCCAGGACCATTGCGGAAGCGGCGAAAGCGATACGGCGGGTGGCGCTGAAACGGGTCGGTTGCATGGTATTCCTCGTGAAGGGCGCTGCGAGCAGGGCGTCGGTGAGATTCAGAAAACGCAGAATACCGTGAGGAATTAATTCCGTGTGGATACTTTTTGTGTAGCGAAGACCATACTGCAGCGCTCCAGAAGACACATTCTCATAGGAAAAATCGTGCTTTGAAGCATGAAAATTCGCGACGAAAAAATTTTCAGCAACGTCGCGCCAACGCCACATCCTGCGTTGACTTTTTGCGATAGTAAGTCATATATGATGCAGGGTCGGCAAGGCTTTTTTTCCACACAGAAAATTCTGGAAAATAAAAAAAGCCGGAAAACCGCCTTGGCAGCGGCTTTCCGGCCTGTTTGGCAACGCCGCAGCGTTACCGGCGGGGTGTAGCCCCGCTTAGCGCGACTTCACGAACGGCTTGCCGATCGCCTTCGGCGCCACCGACTTGGCCATCAGGCCGGCCAGCACGACCACGGTGACGACGTACGGGATCATCTGGATCAGCGAACCCGGGATGTGGCCCACCACCGGCAGGTCGACGCCTTCGATCTGGATCTGCACCGCCGAGAAGAAGCCGAACATCAGGCAACCGAGCACGGTCTGCAGCGGACGCCAGTTGCCGAACACCAGCGCGGTCAGCGCCAGGTAGCCGGCGCCGGCCGACATGTCGCGCAGGAAGAAGCCGCTCTGGACGATCGACAGGTAGGCGCCCGAGAACGAGCACAGCACGCCGGCAACCAGCATCGCCAGGTAGCGGGTGCGCTCGACCGAGACGCCGGCGGCGTCGGCCGCGTGCGGGTTCTCGCCGCAGGCGCGCAGGCGCAAACCGAAGCGGCTGTGGTAGACCACCCAGTGCACCACCGGCAGCAGCAGGAAGGCGAGGTAGACCAGCGGCGAGTGGCCGCCGATCAGGCTGTTCCAGATCCAGCCCAGCACCGGGATGCCGGCCACCGCTTCGGCGCCCGGCAGGGTCACGCTGGACAGGCGCGCCGCGCCGAGGTCCGGCGTGCGGCCGCCCTGCTGGAAGATGTACTGGGCGACCACGAAGGTCAGGCCGCTCATGGCGATGTTGATCGCGATGCCGGCCACCAGCTGGTTGCCCTTCTGGGTGATCGACACGAACGCCTGCACCATCGCCAGCGCCACCGAGACGGCGATGCCGGCGGCGATGCCGAGCCACGGGTTCTGGGTCGTGTAGCCGACCGCGGCGGACACGAAGGCCGAGGCGAGGATCTTGCCCTCGAGGCCGATGTCGACGACGCCGCTGCGTTCGGCGAACAGGCCGGCCAGCGCGGCGAACATCAGCACCGGCGCGTTGCGGATCGTCGAGACGACGATATTGGCGATATCAAAGCCTTCCATGATTAACCCTTGTTGCGTGTTGCGTTGATCAGTTTCAGGAGCGCCGGACCGTACAGGTTTTCCATCGCACCGCAGAACAGGATGATCAGGCCCTGGATGAAGACGAAGGTCTCGACCGGGATGTTCGGTTTTTCCAGCGACAGGTCGAAACCGCCCTGGATCAGCGCGCCGAACAGCACCGAGGACAGGAAGATGCCGACCGGGTGCTGGCGCCCCATCAGGGCGATGGCGATGCCGACGAAACCGGCGCCGGCCGGGAAGTTCAGGCTCAGGTAATGGGTCGAGCCCATGATCGAATTGACCGAGGCCAGGCCCGCCAGGGCGCCCGAGATCAGCATCGCGACGATGATCATGCGGCTGATGCGCACGCCGGCATAATGGGCCGCGTGCTGGTTCAGGCCGGTGGCGCGCAGCTGGTAGCCCCAGGTCGAGCGCGAGATCATGACGCCGTAGATCACCAGGGCGACGATCGCGATCGGGAAGCCGATGTTCAGCGGGGTATCGCCGAAGAAGGGGAACCAGGTGTTCAGGGTCGGCAGCATGGCCGAGTCGGCGAACACGCGGCTGGCGGGATTCTGCTCGCCCTCGGGAATCATGTACTTCACGATGATGAAGTTCATCAGGCTGGCGGCGATGAAGTTGAACATGATGGTCGTGACCACCACGTGGCTGCCGCGCTTGGCCTGCAGGTAGCCGGGCAGGAAGGCCCACAGCGCGCCGAACACGGCGGCCCCGATCATCGCGAGCGGGATCAGGAGCCAGGGCGAGAGGGTGGCGTCGAACGCCAGCACGGCCAGGGTCAGGCCCAGGCCGCCGAGGTACATCTGGCCTTCGGCGCCGATGTTGAACAGGCCGGCCTTCATCGCGATCGATACCGCCAGGCCGGTGAAGATGAAGGTGCTGGCGTAGAACAGCGTGTAGGCCAGGCCTTCCGGATTGACGATGGCCGAGTCGATCAGGATCTTCATCGATTCGACCGGGCTTTCGCCCAGCAGGTGGATCACCAGCGCCGCGACCAGCAGGGCCGACAGCAGGTTCAGGACCGGCAGGACGACGCCCGTGGCCCAACGTGGAAGTTCGCTTGTTTTCATGATTTGTGCATCCCGCCCATCAGCAGGCCGATGCGGGTGGTATCGAATTCGTCAATGTTCAGTTCGCCGGTGATGCGTCCGCCCGAGACCACCACGATGCGGTCGGCCAGGGCGCGCACTTCCTCGAGTTCGGTCGAGACCAGCAGGATCGCCACGCCTTCGTCGCGCAGGCGCAGCAGCTGGGTGTGGATCGATTCGATGGTGCCGATGTCGACGCCGCGGGTCGGCTGGCCGACCAGCATCAGTTTCGGTTGCGCCGAGACTTCGCGCGCGATCACGACCTTTTGCTGGTTGCCGCCCGAGAGCAGGCCGATGCGCAGGTCCGGATTGTTCGGACGCACGTCGAAGGCCTGCAGCAGGTGGGCGCAGCGCTTGGTGATGGCGTCGAAGTCGAACAGGCCCCAGCGGTTCCGGACCCGGTCTTCATAGCCGAAGACGGTGTTCTGCACCACCGAGAAATCCTTGATCACGCCGTCGCGCAGGCGGTCTTCCGGCACGTGGCCGATGCCGAGCTTGCGGAAGGTGGCGGGCAGGCCGTCGGCGTTGCCGCGGCCGCCGTAGGGCAGGGCCCTGCCTTCGAGTTCGACCGTGCCGGAGGTGGGCAGGCGCATGCCGGCCAGGATTTCCATCAGTTCGCTCTGGCCATTGCCCGACACGCCGGCGATGGCGACGATCTCGCCCGCACGGACCGTGAGGTCGATGTCGGCCAGCAGTTGCACCTTGTTGGCGTCCTGCAGCTGCAGGTTCGATACCTTCAGCACCGGCGCGCCCGGATTGAAGGGCTTGCGCGGCAAATTGCCCTCGATCGGACGGCCGACCATCATGTTGGCCAGCTGCTCCTTCGAGGTGTCGCGGGTGGCCACGGCGCCCGATACGCGGCCGGCGCGCATCACCGTCACCTGGTCGGTGATGTCCATGATCTCCTGCAGCTTGTGGGTGATCAGGATGATGGTCTTGCCCTGTTCCTTGAACAGCCGCAGGATGTCGAACAGGGAAGCGATTTCCTGGGCGGTCAGCACTGCGGTGGGTTCATCCAGGATCAGGATGTTGGCGCTGCGGTAGATCTGTTTCAGGATCTCGACGCGCTGCTGGGCGCCGACCGAGAGGTCGTGGATGGTCGCCAGCGGATCGACCTCGAGGCGGTAGGTGGCGCAGATCTCGCGCAGCCTGGCCTCGACCTGGGCACGGTTCTTGTTCAGCTTGAAGTCGCCTTCGTTACCCAGCATCACGTTGTCGAGCACGGTCATGTTCTCGACCAGCATGAAGTGCTGGTGGACCATGCCGATCCCGAGGTCGATGGCTTCCTGGCTGGTGCGGATGTTGCGCTCCTGGCCGTCGATCAGGAGCTGGCCGCTGTCGGCGTGGTAGTAGCCGTACAGGATGCTCATCAAGGTGGATTTGCCGGCGCCGTTCTCCCCGATGACGCCATGGATCGAGCCCTTGGCGATCGTGAAGCTGACGTCAGCGTTCGCTTGCACCGGCCCGAAGGCCTTGCTTATGTTGCGAAATTCTACGGCTGGCTGCATAGCGATCAGTAGTAAAAATGTGAATGCTTGAGAAGGGCAATGTATCGATTACATGAATACATTTAAAAGCGCGCCGGGCCGGAAAACCGGCGCGGCGCGCTCTTGAAGAAAATAAAAAATCAGACCGGGCAGCTGCTGCCGGCGCGGTAGTCGATGACCTTGATCTTGCCGTTGATGATGTCGGCCTTCACGCCATTGACGCGCTTTTCGATTTCCGGGGTGACGACCTTGCGGTTGTCCTTGTCCAGCACCCAGTCGACGCCGCCTTCCTTCAGGCCCTTGTAGGTGACGCCGCCCTTCCAGGTGCCGTTCTTGACCTGCATGAACGAGTCGTAGATCGCGACGTCGACGCGCTTGACCATCGAGGTCAGCATGTTGCCCGGGTGGAGGTAGTTCTGGTTCGAGTCGACGCCGATGGCCAGCTTGCCTTTTTCCTTGGCCATCTGCAGCGCGCCCATGCCCGAGCCGCCGGCGACGGCGAACACGACGTCGGCGCCGCGGTCGAATTGCTGGCGCGCCAGCTCGCCGCCCTTGGCCGGGTCGTTCCAGGCCGCGGCGGTGGTGCCCACCATGTTCGACATGATCTCGATCTTCGGCTGCTGGGCCTTGGCGCCCTGGTTGTAGCCGCAGGAGAAGGCGCGGATCAGCGGGATGTCCATGCCGCCGACGAAGCCGATCTTCTTCGACTTCGAGGCCATGGCGGCGGCGACGCCGACCAGGTAGGAGCCTTCCTGCTCCTTGAACATGATCGAGTTGACGTTCGCGCCCGGCGCGATCGAGTCGATCAGGACGAATTTAACTTTCGGGAATTCCTTGGCGACCTTGGCCACGGCCTGGGTCTGGGAGAAGCCGACCGCGGCGATCATGTCGAGCTTCTTGCGCGCGAGGCCGCGCATCACCTGCTCGGCCTGGGTATCGCTGTTGGCCTGGACTTCGATGTAGGGAATATTCGTCTCTTTCTTGAAGCGCTCGGCGCCTTCGAAAGCGGATTGGTTGAACGACTTGTCGAACTTGCCGCCGGCATCGTAGACGATGCCCAGTTTCGGATTGGCTGCGCTTGCCGTGCCGGCGATGCACAGTGCTGCAATCGTCACGCTGAGTTGCTTGAATTTCATGAAAATGGCTCCTGGAATATCGATATTGTACCCGGCGCAACGGCTGCGTTGGGAGGGGCGGCCCACAGGCTCGGCATCGGTGTTATCAATAAACACGCGCATTGCCTGTGCAGGGCACAGTGCAATGTGCGTTTCGCACCCGCTTCGATGCCGTGCGGATTGTGTCAGCCCGCGAGCTTTCATGGGGTGTCGATTTGTAACGCGACCTTTCCTGCCGTCTTTTGCATGCGCGGATGTCGCGGTATCGCAACAGTCAGGGAGGGACAGGCCGGCCATGCGCTGCGTGGCGCCGGGTAGCGGAGACCGTCGCAGCTCAACCTGTCAAATATGCATCAGCCCATGGATGCATGACAAATACGATTTTACTTGGCAATTTATTCGAGGGAAATATAAATGCCGACAACATTCGGCATTTTTTTCCATCAAGCCACAGTTTCGATGATCTGCGGGGCCGCCAAGGGCTGGCTGAAGCGCTCGCCCAGGAAACCGGCGATGCGCGCCTGGGTCGCTTCGAGGTAGGGGATGTTCAGGTGGTCGGAGCCCGGCACGACGTCGTCGGCGATCAGGTTGGCCAGCTTCTCGCACAGCTGGTCGGTATGCGAGTGGGGCACGATGTCGTCGCTCTCGGCGCGCAGGACATAGGTCGGCACCTTCAGCGACGGCGCATGCTTGATCGACTCGAAGCGGTGGCGCAGCATGTACTCGATCGGCATCGCGCGGAACTTGCGCTTGGCAATCGCCAGGATCGAATCGTAGGGCGTGATCAGGACCACCGAGTGCGCGGCGCGTTCCTTGGCCACCTGCACCGCGACGCCCGAGCCCAGGCTGCGGCCGACCACGGCGATGCGCCGTGCATCGACCTGGCCCAGCGCGGCGAGCCAGTCGAACAGGGTGCAGCCGTCGTCGATCATGTGGATTTCGGCCGGGTCGCCGTGCGAATTGCCGTAGCCGCGGTAGTTCATCGCCAGCACGGTCATGTTCGGGAACAGGTTGCCGGCGTCGCGCACGACCCAGGACACTTCTTCGGAACGGCCGCCGAAGTACAGCACGGCCGGACGGGGGCCGGGCACGCGCGGCGTCATCAGCCAGCCGCACAGGCGGGTACCGTCGCGCGCGCGCAGGACGATCGGGCGGGTGCGGTGGCCGGCGCTACGCGGGCTGGTCACTTCGGGAACGATGGTCGGGTTGAACACCAGCCGGCGCTGGTTCGCCGCCACCGCGGCGGTCAGCCCCAGCCACAACACGCTGGCGAAACCCGCCATCCCTGCCGCCATTTTTTTCGAAGTGTTCATGGAGGCAGTTTATCTCGGCTGTGCGCAGACTTCTGTGCGCG
>DOUW01000364.1:0-299 GCA_003520365.1 Massilia sp. | reverse complement strand
GAGGTACGCGCCCTGCCCGCGCAGCACCAGGTGGCTAGCGCGGCACCAGGCGCAGGACCATGTTTTGCGAAGTCGCCGCCAGGCTGCCTGCGGCCAGCACCGTGATACCGCGTGGCATGTTCAGGCTGCCAGGCAAGGGCCCCAGCACGACGTTCTGCGTGCCGGCCACGCCGACGACGGTGTGGACTTCGCCCGAGCTGCCGACGCGGCGGATGGTGCCGTTGCCGGTATCGGCCACGAACAGGTTGCCGGCGCCGTCGATCGCCAGCGCCGCCTGGCGGCAGAAGCGGGCGTTCGTG
>DOUW01000363.1:7220-11297 GCA_003520365.1 Massilia sp. | reverse complement strand
CCGCCGGCGCACCGGGCCGCAACGCCTGGGCGATCGCGGTCACGCTGCGCGAACCGCATGCCGGCGGCAGCGCGCGCTGCTGGATCGCGCCGGACCAGAAGATGATGGGCCTGATCCTGCAGGCGCTGCAGCCGGAACGTCCGGTCCTGCGCACCGTGCGCCCGGCCGAACCGCTGGCGGCCAACCTCAAGGTGAAACTCGAAGGGCGGCTGGTGAGCCACGAGATCACCCTCGAAAAACTGTTCGCCCTGCAGGTGGGCGACGTGATTCCGGTAACCGTCGGCCGCGCCGACGTCCTGCTCGACGAAGCGCGCCTGTTCACGGCCGCCGTCGCCGAGCACAAGGGCAAGCTCTGTTTAACCTCTTTTGAAGACGCCGAATAATGGACATGAACCTCAATGAGCAGCTGGCTGTCGACGTTCTCCTCGACGAGGAAGCGCAAGTGACTGCCGGCCCCGCGCCGCGCAACCCGCGCCTGCCGCAGATGATGCGCCGCATCCCGGTCACGCTGACCCTGGAAGTGGGCTCGGCGCGCGTGTCGCTGCAGGACCTGATGGACCTGGGCCCGGCCAGCGTGCTGCCGCTCGATACGATCGCCGGCGAACCGCTGGTCATCAAGGTCAACGGCGCCCCGATCGGCCGCGCCGAAGTGGTGGTGTCGGGCGAGCAGTATGGCCTGAAAGTGATCGACCTCGACGGTCTGAACCTGGACCTGATCGCACAATGATGTTTACCACGAGCGGCGCCGCATTGCGCCGTACCGCCGCGCCGATCGGCGTGGCGGCGCTAATGTTGATGAGCGCTGCTCCCGCCGGAGCCGCTGATGTGCTGGCCGGGGTGATCCCCGGCGCCAACTCCGGACTGAGCGTGAAATCGCAGATCCTGGTCCTCATGACCCTGCTCGGGCTGCTGCCCGTGCTGGTCATGATGATGACGAGTTTCACGCGCTTCGTGATCGTGCTGTCCCTGCTGCGCCAGGCCCTGGGCCTGCAGCAGGGCCTGCCGAGCCGCGTCATCACCGGCATTGCCCTGATCCTCACGCTGCTGGTGATGCGCCCGATCGGGGTGCAGGTCTGGAACGAAGCCTTCGTCCCCTACGACAAGGACCAGATCGGCCTGGAGCAGGCCCTGAAGACCGCCGAGAAGCCGCTGTCGCGCTTCATGCTGGCCCAGACCAGCAAGACCGCGCTGGCCCAGGTTGCGCACCTGGCCGGCGAGCCGGCCAACATCAAGCCGGAAGACCGTTCCTTCACCGTCAAGCTGGCGGCGTTCGTCCTGTCCGAACTGAAGACCGCGTTCCAGATCGGCGCCATGCTGTTCATCCCCTTCCTCATCATCGACCTGGTGGTCTCGTCGGTGCTGATGGCGATGGGCATGATNNGGCATGATGATGCTGTCGCCGCTGGTGATCTCGCTGCCGTTCAAGTTGCTGCTGTTCGTGCTGGTCGACGGCTGGACCCTGACCGTCAACACCCTCGTGGGCAGTATCCACGGCTACTAGCAAGCGGAGTAATCGATGAATCCTGATGTCGCCGTCGACCTGGTGGCCGAAGCGCTGCGCGTGGTCATGCTGCTGGTGATGGTACTGGTCGTGCCGGGCCTGATCATGGGCCTGGTGGTCGCGCTGTTCCAGGCTGCCACCCAGATCAACGAACAGACCCTCAGCTTCCTGCCGCGCCTCTTGGTGACGCTGGCGGCGCTGATCCTGGCCGGTCACTGGATGACCGGCTACCTGATGGACTATTGCGTGTCGGTGTTCCAGCGCGCGGCCACGCTCGGCGCCTAGCGAATGGAGCTGGTCAGCTTCCTGCTGCCCCTGATCGGCGCGCTGTGGTGGCCGTTCTGCCGCATCATGGCGCTGTTCTCGACCGCGCCGGTGATCGGCGAGGGCCTGGTGCCGATTCCGGTGCGCGCGCTGCTGGCGCTGGTGCTGTCGTTCCTGATGCTGCCGATAACAAAAGACATGCCGATGCCCGACCCGTTCTCGCTGCACGGCGTGATGGCGATGCTGGAGCAGGCCATCGTCGGCGGCGTGCTCGGCTTCGCGCTGCAGTTCGCCACCTCGGCCCTCGCCATGCTCGGCTACCTGGTCTCGAGCCAGATCGGCTTCGCCATGGCGCAGATGAACGACCCGGTCAACGGCCAGCAGTCGGACGTGATCTCGAGCCTGCTGGCGCTGGTGGCGATCTTCGTGTTCTTCGCGATCGACGGCCACCTGGTGCTGACCAGCGTGCTGGGGCAGAGCTTCCGCGCCTGGCCGGTGGGGCAGGGCCTGGGCCCGTTGATGCTGCAGACGGTCGCGCTGAACCTGGGCTGGGTGTTCGCCGCGGCGGTGCTGCTGGCGCTGCCGATCGTGTTCTCGACCATGGTGGTGCAGATCGGTTTCGGCTTCCTGAACCGCGTGGCGCCCTCGCTGAACCTGTTCTCGCTGGGCTTTTCGCTGGTGACGATTTTCGGTTTGCTGATGCTGGTGCAGCTGGTGCGCTTCATCCCCGAGCACTACATCCAGCTCACCAACCAGGTGCTCGAGATGATCGGGCAGCAGATGAGGGCGGCCCATGGCGGATAACGGCACCGGCGGCGACAAGACCGAAAAGCCCTCAGCGCAAAAGCTGAAGAAGGCGCGCGAGCAGGGGCAGGTCGTCCGTTCGCGCGACCTGGCGACCGCGATCGGCATCCTGGTCAGCCTGAAAGTGTTCTCGCTGATGCTGCCCTCGTACCTGGAGTCGTTCCGCGCCCTGTTCCGGCTGGTCTACGTGCCGCTGGGCGAGGCCGGGGCGATCGAGAACGCGATGTCGGTGGTGTTCATGGCGGCAGTGCTGCTGCTGATCAAGATGGTGTTGCCGCTGGCGGCGGTGCCGGTGGCGATCGTGATCGGCGGCCTGGTGCCCGGCGGCTGGATCCTGTCGGGCAAGAACATGACGCCGCAGTTCGGGCGCCTCAGCCCCATGAAGAACCTGGGGAACCTGTTCACCCAGAAGCACGCGGTCGGGTTTGCGACCTCGCTGGCCAAGGCGGTCGTGCTGGGCCTGGTGCTGGTGCACGTGACGCGCTCCGGCATCGATGCCTATGTCGACCTGCAGCACCTGCCGCTGGGCGACGCCATGGTGCGCGGCGTCTCGATGATGTTCGATGCGCTGATGGCGATGGTGGCCGTGTTCATCGTGTTCGCGCTGGTCGACGTGCCGGTGCAGTCCTTCCTGTTCACGCGCAACCAGCGCATGAGCAAGCAGGAGGTCAAGGAAGAACACAAGACCAGCGAGGGCAAGCCCGAGGTGAAGCAGCGCATCCGCCAGCTGCAGCACCAGCTGGCGCGTCGCAGCGTGAACAAGACGGTGCCGACGGCGGACGTGGTGATCGTCAACCCCGAGCACTATGCGGTGGCGCTGAAGTACGACACCGACCGCGCCGAGGCCCCGTTTGTCGTGGCCAAGGGCGTGGACGAGATGGCGCTCTACATCAAGCGCGTGGCGCGCGAGCACAAGGTCGAGACGCTCGAGCTGCCGCCGCTGGCGCGCGCCATCTACAACACCAGCCAGGTGCAGCAGCAGATTCCCGCCCAGCTCTACCAGGCGGTGTCGCAGGTGCTGAACTATGTGCTGCAACTGAATGCTTTCCGTGCAGGCCGGCGCCAGGCGCCCCCACGGTTTCCGACTGATGTGGCGGTCCCACACCATTTGAGCGAGGTAACACCTTCATGAATTCGCTGAACGCTTTTGTTGCCGAACTGCGGCGTCAGAAATACGCCGCCCCGGCCTTCCTCCTGATGCTGCTCGGGATGATCATGCTGCCGCTGCCGCCGGTACTGCTCGACGTCCTGTTCACGTTCAACATCGTGCTGGCCGTGATCGTGATCCTGGTCGCGGTGTCGGCCAAGCGGCCGCTCGACTTCTCGGTCTTCCCGACGGTGATCCTCGGCACCACCTTGATGCGCCTGGCGCTGAACGTGGCCTCGACCCGCGTCGTCCTGCTGCACGGCCACGAGGGCACGCACGCCGCCGGCTCGGTGATCGAATCCTTCGGCAACGTCGTCATCGGCGGTAACTTCGTGGTCGGCCTGGTGGTGTTCGTGATCCT
>DOUW01000363.1:3643-7124 GCA_003520365.1 Massilia sp. | reverse complement strand
CATGGACGGCGCCTCGAAGTTCGTGCGCGGCGACGCCATCGCCTCGATCCTGATCCTGATCATCAACCTGATCGGCGGCATCGCCATCGGCGCCCTGATGTACGACCTGCCGATCGGGGAGTCGTTCCGCGTCTATGCGCTGCTGACCATCGGCGACGGCCTGGTCGCCCAGATCCCGGCGCTGCTGCTGTCGGCCGCCGCCGCGATCCTGGTGACCCGCATCGGCGAATCGGGCGACCTGGACAAGCAGGTCAGCGGCCAGCTGCTGGCCCAGCCGACGACCCTGTTCGCGGCCGCCGGCGTGATGGTGATCCTGGCCCTGATCCCGGGCATGCCCTTCGTCGTCTTCATGGTCTTCGCAGTGGCGCTCGGGTATGCCGGCTGGCGCCTGCATACCCGCGTGCAGCCGGCCGATACCGCCGGCGTGGCCGCGATCGAAGCGGCGCTGCGCGACGAGCGCGCGCCCGACCTCGACTGGCAGCAGCTGCCGGTGGTGCAGCCGATCTCGGTGGCGGTCGGCTACAAGCTGGTCGGCCTGGTCGACAAGGCCCAGGGCGAGCAGCTCACCAAGCGCGTCAAGGGCATCCGCCAGAGCCTGTCCGAATCGATGGGCGTGGTGTTGCCAAGCATCGGCGTGCGCGACGACCTGGCCCTGCGCCCCGCGCAGTATTCGGTCAGCCTGTCGGGTGTGGTGGTGGCCGAGGGCGAAGTCCATGCTGACCACCTGATGGCGATCCCGTCGCCGAGCGTCTACGGCGAGATCGACGGCATCCCGGGCCTGGAACCGGCCTTCGGCATGGCCGTGACCTGGATCGAGCCGCAGCAGAAGGGCGAGGCGCTCGGCCTGGGCTACCAGGTGGTCGAGGTGCCGAGCGTGATCGCGACCCACGTCTCGAAGGTGATCCGCGACCACCTGCACGAGCTGTTCCGCCACGAGGACGTGCCGGCGCTGATGGAACGCCTGACGGCCCTGTCGCCGAAGCTGGCCGACGCGCTGGCGAAGGCGCTGAACCACACCCAGCTGCTGCGCGTGTTCCGCGTGCTGCTGGCCGAAGGCGTGTCGCTGAAGGACATCGTCGTCATCGGCACCACGCTGCTCGACGCCTCCGAGACCACCAAGGACCCGATCCTGCTGGCGGCCGAGGTGCGCTGCGCGCTGCGGCGCCAGATCGTGTCCGGCCTGTTCGGCAAGAAGAAGGACATGCCGGCCTTTAACCTGTCGGCCGAGCTGGAAAACATGCTGCTCGGTTCCCTGAACCAGGCGCGCCAGAACGGCGGCGGCAAGGTCGCCCTCGACAACTACCCGATCGATCCGCAGCTGCTGTCGCAACTGCAGATCAACATGCCGGTCGCGCGCGAGCAGATGAAGCAGCAGCACACACCGCCGCTCCTCCTGGTGCTGCCGCAGGTGCGCCCGCTGCTGGCGCGCTACGCCAAGCTGTTCGCGCCGGGCCTGAACGTGTTGTCGTATAACGAGATTCCCGAGAACCGGGAAGTGTCGATCGTCGGCACGGTGGGGTAAGCAAAACGGCGCCGCGGCGCCGTTTATGTTTCGACTGCTCGAAGGTGGTACCGCGTGGGTTCAAGAACCCACCCTACGAAAACCGCCGTTGTAGGGTGGGTTCTCGAACCCACGCTGTACGGAGTTTGATCAACGTTTGCGGCTAGTTCATATGGCACCGCATATCAACCGGTGAGACGGCGTGGGCTCGAGAGCCCACCCTACAAAGGCGGTACAGCGACGAATCAGCGTTTGCGGCGCATTCACGTGGCGCCGCATGGCGACCCGGTCAGACCGCGTGGGTTCAAGAACCCACCCTACCACCCTTGTAGGGTGGACCGGGCCGCGAAAGGCACCTGTGTCCACCCTACAAAACCATGACCGTTCCAGTGTCATTCAAAAGGCAAGGATCGGCGCAATTCACAAAAAAACGGCGGCCCCATCCCTGGAACCGCCGTTAAAACCTGGCCGCAAGTCACCAGCAGCCAGTCCGATCCGGGGTGTCGAGACCCCGTCCTGTGATCGTCCGGATCAGTAGATCGCGTTGCCCGAAGCGTCCTTCAGCTGGGCTTTCCATGCGCCCTGCACCAGCTTGACGACCGAGGCCGGCATCGGCACGTAGTCCAGTTCGGCGGCAGCGGCGGCGCCGTTCTTGTAGGCGTAGTCGAAGAACTTCACGACTTCCTTGCCCTTGGTCGCGTCTTCCTGGGTCTTGTGCATCAGGATGTAGGACACGCCGGTGATCGGCCAGCTGTTCTTGCCGGCGGTGTCGGTCAGGATCACGGCGAAGCCCGGGGTCTTGGTCCATTCGGCGCTGGCGGCGGCGGCCTTGAAGGCTTCGTCGTCCGGCTGCAGGTACTGGCCGTCCTTGTTCTTCAGCTGGGTGTGCGAGAGCTTGTTCTTCTTGGCGTAGGCCCATTCGACGTAGCCAATCGAGCCCTTGATGCGCTGCACGTTGGCGGCGACGCCTTCGTTGCCCTTGCCGCCCACGCCCACGGCCCACTTCACCGAAGTGCCGGCGCCGATCTTCTGCTGGAAGTCCGGGTTCACTTTCGACAGGTAGTCGGTGAACAGGAAGGACGTGCCCGAGCTGTCGGCGCGGTGCACGACGGTGATGTCGGCGGCCGGCAGGTTCACGCCCGGGTTCAGGGCGGCGATCTCGGCGGCGTTCCACTTGGTGATCTTGCCCAGGTAGATGTCGGCCAGGACCGGACCGGTCAGCTTCAGCTGGCCCGGGGTCACGCCCTCGACGTTGACCACGGCGACCACGCCGCCCATGATGGCCGGGAACTGCATCAGGCCGGCTTCTTCCAGGTCGGCGGACTTCAAAGGCATGTCCGAGGCGCCGAAGTCGACGGTTTTCGCCTTGATCTGCTTGATGCCCGCGCCCGAGCCGACCGACTGGTAGTTCATGCCGACGCCGGTGGCGGCCTTGTACGATTCAGCCCACTTGGCGTAGATCGGGTACGGGAAGGTCGCGCCCGCGCCGGTCACGTCGGCAGCGAAAGCCGAGGTCATCACCATCGCGGCAGCGGCGCCGGCGATCATCGTTTTGAACATGTGCTTGATTTTCATATTGTCGTAACTCGGGGTTGGTTAAGTGACGAGCGAAGTCTAGCCAGCGAATGTGACCGCCGTATGACTGCGCTTTTGGCAAGTCGAAACGTCACGGCATTGGCGTTTTTGCTATAGTCGGGCGGTCGAACCAACGGATGCCCGATGCGCCACCTGCTCGCCCTGCCCTTCGCCTGCATCATGCTGGCCGCCTGCGCCGCCCCGCCAGGGCCGCAGGTGCCCAGCTTTGCGCTCGAGCCGGGAACGAGCGTCGAGGCCGCCCCCGGCGTCCTGCTGCGCTTCGAGGAAGTCGAGGACAGCCGCTGTCCGCCGGGCGTGCACTGCGTCTGGGCAGGCCGCCTGAGCTGCCGCTTCAGCCTCACCCGCGCGAACGCCGCGCCCGAATCCCTCATCCTCGTGCCGGGC
>DOUW01000363.1:1654-3558 GCA_003520365.1 Massilia sp. | reverse complement strand
GCGGCAAGCGCATCGCGCTCAACGAAGCTTCCCTTCCCGCCCCGGCCGCGCCGGATGCGGTTGCCAACCACCGCGTCACGGTGCAGGTGCTGCCGTGATGCGTTTTCACTCGCCTACACGCTATTCATGAGCAGATCCGCCCTCGCCCTCACACTCACCTTTTCCATCATCCTGCACGCGCCGCTTGCGAGCGCGAAAACGCCGGTGGCCACCGGCAGCGGCGGCGCCGTCGCCACCATCAGCGAACAGGCCTCGCACTCGGCGCTCGCCATCCTGAACAAGGGCGGCAACGCCGTCGACGCCGCCGTGGCGGCCGCGGCGACCCTGGGCGTGACCGATCCCTTCAGCGCCGGCATCGGCGGCGGCGGCTTCATGGTGATCTACCTGGCCAAGGACAAGCGCGTGATCACGATCGACCACCGCGAAATGGCGCCCGCCGCCTTCACGCCGACGGTCTTCCTCGACAACGGCAAGGAGATCGACTTCGAGAAGGCGGTCGCGAGCGGCGCCGCGGTCGGCGTGCCGGGTACGGTGCGCGGCTGGCACGAGGCGCTGGAACGCTACGGCACGATGAACTTCAAGCAGGTGCTGGCGCCAGCGATCGACGTGGCCAGCAAGGGCTTCACGGTCAATGAAACTTTCTTTCATTTAACGCAGCAAAATGAAAGAAAATTTCAGCAGTTCTCGACCACCAGCGCGCTCTACCTTCGGGGCGGGAAGGCGGTCACGCCCGGCACCCAGCTGCGCAATCCGGACATGGCCAAGGCCTACCGCGAGATCGCCGCACGCGGCTACAAGGCCTTCTACGAAGGCCCGATGGCGCGCGCCATCGTCGACGCCGTCAACCAGCCGCCCGTCGCAAAAGAGGCCAATGCGGGCGCCAGCGTACGGGCGGGCCGTATGACCCTGGCCGACCTGGCCAACTACGAGGCGCGCATCCGCCAGCCGATCGTCAGCAGCTACCGCGGCTACGAGATCTACGGCATGCCCCTGCCGAGCAGCGGCGGCGTGGCGGTGGCCGAGGCGCTGAACATCCTGGAAGGCTATGACCTGAAGTCCATGCCGCGCGCGAACGCCGAGCACCTCTACCTGGAAGCGAGCCGGCTCGCCTTTGCCGACCGCAACGCCTACCTCGCCGATCCGGAATACGTCGACGCCCCGGTGGCGGGCCTGCTGTCGAAGGAATTCGCCGCCCGGCGCCGCGCGCTGATCGATCCGCGACGCGCCGGCATCCAGGCCGCGGCGGGTGATCCCTACCTGTTCCAGGACGACCCCAGCGTTCCGCTGCGCCCGCAAGCGCCGCCGCAGCGCGCGCTGCAGAAGGAAGGCGCCCACACCACCCACCTGACGGTCTCGGACAAGGACGGCAACGTGGTCTCCTACACCTTCACCATCGAGTCCTGGGGCGGCAGCGGGATCGTGGTGCCGGGCTACGGCTTCCTGCTGAACAACGAGATGACCGACTTCGATTTTTCCGGCCCGCGCCCGAACGTGCCGGAAGCGGGCAAGCGCCCGCGCAGCAGCATGACGCCGACCATCGTGCTCAAGGACGGCAAGCCGGCCTTCACCATCGGCAGCCCGGGCGGTTCGACCATCATCACCACCGTGCTGCAGACCATCGTCAACCACATCGATTTCGGCATGCCGATGAACGAGGCGATCGACGCGCCGCGCCTGTCCGAGCGCAACGGCGCCGCGACCTCGATCGAGCCGGGCTTTGCCGGCAGCGCCCAGGCCCGGGCGCTCGAAGCCTTCGGCCACAAGTGGGAGGAGCGGGCCGAGGAAATCGGCGCGGCGAACGCCATCGTGTTCAATCCGGACGGCACGGTGACCGCGGTCAGCGAAGGCAAGCGCCACGGCGTCGGCACCGCGCTGGTGCAGCGCCGCGGGCATTGATAAACAGG
>DOUW01000363.1:0-1556 GCA_003520365.1 Massilia sp. | reverse complement strand
GGGTTCGAGAACCCACCCTACCGGCTCAGGCCAGGCGCCCGGCCGGAAAGGCATAGGGCGCGGTGTCGGCGCGCCTGAAGCCCCGGACAACCAGGGCGATGGCAATGGCAATGCTGACCAGCGCCGCCCCGGCCGTCACCGGCAGGCCGATGGCGCGCTGCGCCGCCGCGGCGAGGCCGAAGCTGATTCCAAGCGACAGCGCGAAGCCGCACAGCAGGCGCCAGCCCAGTAGGCCGCTGCGGCGAGCGTGGTCGCGCAAATTGGCGGCCACGAGCGGCAAGCTCAGGCAGCAGATGCATATCTGCATGAACAGGTTGGCTGCCGAGGCGCCGGTGATCATGCCCAGGCCCAGCACGGCTCCCGCCAGGATGCCCCACTCGGCCAGTGCGATACGCATCAGCGTGCCGGACAGCTTGCGGTTGAAGTCCGGGGCGCCGGCCGGCATCGGCGGGACCAGCCGGAACAGGGCCTGTTCGGCGGCGGTGTCTTTCAGGCGCACAGCCCGGAGCTCGCTGCCGAACAGCGGCATCAGCAACAAAGGCAAGGCGAACAACCAGCCGATCGCCGTGATCATGTCGTTCGTCTCGGCACTGCCGAACAGGCGAAATCCACCTACCGCAATCGCCACCAGCCCCACGACGACAGCGAGCGAGATCGCCCGATTGAGCCAGTGATTCGCCGAACCGAGCAGGTGCCCGAGCAGCTTGCCGACGTCGCGCGCCTCGCAATCGCGGCGCAGCGCCCTGGCGTAGATCGAGGCGCCAAGCTTGTGCTGCTTGCGTTCCCTGAACTGTCCATCGGTCGAAAGACGTTCGATCTGCAACTTCTGCGCCTCGCGCGCCGCATAGTGGCGCTCGCCGCCGTCCATGTACATCGCCTGCAGGGCGAACGCACCGAATGCCAGCATCAGGAGGATGGCGACGGCAAAGCCGGAGCCGCTCTTGACCTGCTCGACCAGTCCGGGAGGCAGGCGGTCATGGAAAACAATGAGCATCCAGGTCCCGAACTGGACCCAGGCCCCGGCACGGTGACCGCTCTGCCCTAAACCGTATGCCGCGAGCCAGGTGCCGGTGCCCAGGAACACGAGCGCAGGCGACAGGCGCGTGTCAAGCGACATCAGCGTGGCCGCGCCGACCGCGGTCGCCCACACCAGCATCGTCAACGCGATCAGGCGGCGCCGCAGGCGCGGCACTAGGCGCGCGGCAAAGGGCGAGTTCAGTTTCACCGCGCCGGGAACGAAATACAGCATCCACCCACCNNGAGGCCCGCCGTGAGGACCAGGTCTCCTTCTTTCATCTGGGCCAGCGCCCCGACCAGGACGGTGCCGAGGGTGGTCAGTCCCAGCACGATCATGCTGGCACGCGGATGGCGCGTGCTGAGCGCCATCCGCCACAGCAGCCAATAGTCCTTCAGCGCCGCGCTCATTGCGTCACCTCGATGAACAGGTCTTCCAGGCTGAGCGGCTCGACGCGCACGCCGGGCTGGGCGCGCAGGGTATCGGCGGCGGCGCCGTGGGTGACCACGCTGACCGTACCGTCGGCCGCGCGCTGGCGCCG
>DOUW01000273.1 GCA_003520365.1 Massilia sp. | reverse complement strand
CGCCGAGTACCTCGAGCTGGTCGCCGCGCGCGGCGACGTCTACAACGGCTACAACCTGGTGCTGGGCGATGCGAGCGCCCTGTACTGGTACTCGAACCGCGCCGGCGACGACGCCCGCAACGGCCAGCCGCTCGAGCCCGGCCGCATCTACGGCATCTCGAACGGCCTGCTCGACGCGCCGTGGCCGAAGGTCACCCGCACCAAGGCCCAGTTCGCCAGCCTGCTGTGCCAGGGCGCGCCGGAAGACGCCTATTTCGAGATGCTGGCCGACACCACGCGCGCGCCCGACATGCGCCTGCCCGAGACCGGCGTGCCGATCGACCTGGAGCGGGTGCTGTCGGCGGTGTGCATCGAAACGCCGGGCTACGGCACCCGCACCTCGACGGTGGTCAAGTTGTACGAGAATGCGCCGGCCGAGCTGCACGAACGCATCCTGCGGCCCTGAGCCGGACTGCCGCGTAGGGTGGGCGGCTCCACCCTACGGCGCGCGACCCACGCGGCGCGTATGCCGCCCACGCGTTCGACAAACGGTCGGTTTGCCGCACAGGCGACCGCGACCGGAAATGAATCCCGGCCGCGGATCCCCGCGTGGGCTCGGGGAGCCCACCCTACGAGGGCCTTACAGCTTGGCCTTGAGGATGTCGCGGATGTGCGGCGTGGCCGCGTAGGGATCCGGCGGATTGCGCCCCTCGAGCAGGGCCTTCATGCCCTCCTCGACGCCGCCCAGCGCCTGCGGATGCGAGAAGATCCAGAAGCGCTTCTCGGCGATGGCCTCGAAGGTCATGCGCGATACGTCCGCGGCCGACACTTTGCCCGATTGCACCGCCTTGACCGTCAGCGCCTGCGCCGCGATCTGGCTGTTGGTCGGCCCGCCCTCGCCGCGCAGGTCTTCCGGCCGGTTGCGATGCGAGTGGCTGATACCGGTCGGCACGAAGTACGGGCAGAGCACCGAGGTGCCGATCGGCGCCCCGACCAGTTCCAGGTCGTGGTACAGCGTTTCCGACAGCGAAACCACGGCGTGCTTGGAGACGTTGTAGACGCCCATCGCCGGCGCGTTCAGGAGGCCCGCCATCGAGGCCGTGTTCACGATGTGCCCTTCGAAGGACGGGTCCTTCTTCGCGCACTCGAGCATGGTGCGGGTGAAGATGCGCACGCCGTGGATCACGCCCCACAGGTTCACGCCCAGCACCCATTCCCAGTCCTGCTCGCTGTTTTCCCAGAGCAGGCCACCCGAGCCGACGCCGGCGTTGTTGAACACCAGGTGGATGCCGTGGAAGCGCGCCACCGCCGAGTCCGCCAATTCCTGCACGTGCGCCGCCTTGCTGACGTCGCAGACCATGGCCAGCACCTCGGTCCCGCGCGCCAGCAGGGCGTCGGTGACCTTCTCGAGCGCGTCGGCCTGGACGTCGGCCAGCACCAGCTTCATGCCCAGTCCCGCCGCGGTCTCGGCGAATTCGCGTCCCAGTCCGCTGCCGGCCCCGGTGATGACGGCCACTTTCCCGTTGAAATTCTGCATGATGCTCTCCTTCAGACAGCGGATACGCCGCCGTCGACGGCCAGGATCTGGCCCGTGATGTGCTTGCCGGCGTCGGAGGCGAACAGCACCACCGCGCCCTTCAGGTCCTCGTCGTCGCCCAGGCGGCCGAGCGGGGCATCCTTGGCCAGCACGTCGGCGCCGATGGTCGACAACACGCCCTTGGTCATTTTGGACGGGAAAAAGCCCGGCGCGATCGAGTTGACGGTGATGCCGTGGCGTCCCCATTCGCCGGCCAGCGCACGCGTGAAATTCACGATCGCGCCCTTCGAGGTGTTGTAGGCGATGGTGCTCATGGTGCCCGGCGGATTGCCGGCCAGGCCGGCGATCGAGGAGATGTTGACGATGCGGCCGTAGCGGCGCGGGATCATCGACAGTTTCGCGACCGCCTGCGACACCAGGAAGATGCTGCGCACGTTCAGGTTCATCACCTTGTCCCAGGCGGCCAAAGGGTGCTCCTCGGCCGGGGCGCCCCAGCTGGCGCCGGCGTTGTTGATCAGGATGTCGATCTGGCCGAGGCGGCGCAGCGCTTCCTCGACGAAAGGCTGGACGTTCGCCTCGTCCGACAAATCGCAGGCGATGGCCGAGGCCTCGATGCCCTTGGCCGCCAGGTGGGCCACGGCGGTATCGAGCTCGTCCTGCTTGCGCGAGGAAAGCACCAGGCGCGCGCCCTGCTCGCCGAGCGCCTCCGCCATCTGCAGGCCGAGGCCGCGCGAGCCGCCGGTCACCAGTGCGGTCTTGCCTTGAAGTGAAAATAATTCCTGGGTAGTGCGCATGCCGTCTCCGTTGTTGTTTCTGTTATTGATGGTGGATCAGATCTCGTAATCCATGCACTGGCGCTCGTCGCGCACGGCCTTGAAGAAGGGCATCAGGGCCTGGTGGGTGGGGTGATTCGCGTAGGCCGCCAGCGCCTCCTTGTTCTCGAAGGCGGACACCAGCACCACGTCGTAGGTCGCCTCCAGGCCCGGCTGGGCCAGCGCGACCTCGAACTGCAGGATGCCCGGCACGATGTCGGCGCAGGCATCGAGGCGGCGTTTCATTTCCTGGGCGTTGGCCTGGCGGTCCGCGCCCTCGGCCTGCTCCTTCAGCTTCCACATCACGATGTGCTTGATCATATCTTTCTCGAATCTTTCTTACTGGTTCAAAAGGTTTCAGGTATCACAGAACGGCGATCAAAGGACCGCATTTACAGCACCTCGAACAGCCCCGCCGCGCCCTGGCCGCCGCCGATGCACATCGTCACCACGACGTACTTCACGCCGCGGCGCTTGCCTTCGATCAGCGCATGGCCGACCAGGCGCGCGCCCGACACGCCATATGGATGGCCAACCGCGATCGCGCCGCCGTTCACGTTCAGGCGCTCCATCGGGATGCCCAGCTTGTCGGCGCAATACAGCACCTGCACGGCAAAGGCCTCGTTCAGTTCCCACAGGCCGATGTCGTCGACCGTGAGGCCGGCCTTTTGCAGCAGCTTCGGCACCGCGAACACCGGGCCGATGCCCATCTCGTCGGGCTCGCAGCCGGCCACCGCGAAACCGCGGAACACGCCCAGCGGCGCCAGGCCCCTGGCTTCGGCCATGCGCCGGCTCATCACGATCGACACCGAGGCGCCGTCCGAGAACTGGCTGGCGTTGCCGGCGGTGATCACGCCGCCCGGCAGCGCGGTGCGGATCTTCGATACCGCTTCGATGGTGGTGTCGGCGCGGATGCCCTCGTCTGCGGCAATCGTCACCTCGCGCGTCAGCAGGCGGCCCGAGGCCTTGTCGGCCACGCCCATGACGGTCGTCATCGGCACGATCTCGGCATCGAAACGGCCGGCGGCCTGGGCGGCGGCGGCACGCTGCTGGCTCTGCACGCCATAGGCGTCCTGGCGCTCCTTGGCCACCCCGTAGCGCTTGGCGACCATCTCGGCCGTCTGCAGCATCGACCAGTAGATTTCCGGCTTGCTCGCACGCAGGGCCGGGTCGCGCATCATGTGGGTGTTCATTTCCTGCTGCACGCAGGAGATCGACTCGACGCCGCCGGCGGCAAAGATCTCGCCTTCGCCGGCCAGCACGCGCTGGGCGGCCAGGGCAATGGTCTGCAGGCCGGAGGAGCAGAAGCGGTTCACCGTCATGCCCGGCACCGTGACCGGGCAGCCGGCGCGCAGCGCGATCTGGCGCGCGATGTTGCCGCCGGTCGCACCTTCCGGATTGGCGCAGCCCATGATCACGTCCTCGACCTCGCCCGCGTCGATGCCGGCGCGCTCGATGGCGGCGGCGAGCACGTGGCCGCCGAGGGTGGCGCCATGGGTCATGTTGAAGGCTCCCTTCCACGACTTGGCCAAGCCGGTGCGGGCGGTCGATACGATGACGGCGTCTTGCATTCTGGTCTCCCTGGTATTGGTGTATGCAGCGTTATGAAGTGGTCCGCGGACGAGAATAGCACATGATTAGTACGGTCGTTCGCAAATCTTGAGGCTTGCGCCTCATCATATGCATCCGGGATTTTCCGGCGCACTGAGGCGGTCGAATGTTCAGTAACTTGGGGGCCGACGCCGCCCTGCCGCCGCCTTCCCGGCTCGCCGCATGCGCTCCGCCACCGCTACGCAAGCGGCCTCGTCAACCATTAGTAAGTTTGCAGTAAGTTTGGAGCAAGCATGACGTAAGTTTAACGGTCCACACTCCGTTCCAGGCTGACCAGATTCCTGCACAGACAGGTTCCACGTACGGCTATCCGAGACCTACATTACTATACGGAGACACACAAAATGGCTATCACACCCGGCATGACCGCGGGCGGGAAGGCAGTACCTTCCTCCCAGGGGATGACCAAGGAAGAACGCAAGGTGATCTTTGCGTCCTCGCTTGGCACCGTGTTCGAATGGTACGACTTCTACCTCTACGGTTCGCTCGCCGCCATCATCGGCAAGCAGTTCTTCCTCGGCGACCCGACCACTTCCTTCATCTTCGCCCTGCTCACCTTCGCCGCCGGCTTCATCGTGCGTCCGTTCGGCGCGCTCGTGTTCGGCCGCCTCGGCGACATGATCGGCCGCAAGTACACCTTCCTGGTCACCATCCTGATCATGGGCGGCTCGACCTTCCTCGTCGGCCTGCTGCCGGGCTACGCCTCGATCGGCATCGCGGCGCCGATCATCCTGGTCACCCTGCGCGTCCTGCAGGGCCTGGCACTGGGCGGCGAATACGGTGGCGCGGCGACCTACGTCGCCGAGCACGCGCCGGAAGGCAAGCGCGGCTTCTTCACCGCCTTCATCCAGACCACCGCGACCATGGGCCTGTTCCTGTCGCTGCTGGTCATCCTGGGCACCCGCACCGCCGTCGGCGAAGAAGAATTCCTGGCCTGGGGCTGGCGCATCCCCTTCCTGGTCTCCGTCCTGCTGCTGGGCATTTCGGTCTGGATCCGGATGTCGATGAACGAATCGCCGGCCTTCGCCAAGATGAAAGCCGAAGGCAAGACCTCGAAGGCGCCGCTGTCGGAAGCCTTCCTGAACTGGAAAAACGGCAAGATCGTCCTGCTGGCCCTGGTCGGCCTGACGATGGGCCAGGCCGTGGTGTGGTACACCGGCCAGTTCTACGCCCTGTTCTTCCTGACCCAGACGCTGAAGATCGACGGCCCGACCGCGAACATCCTGATCGCCATCGCCCTTCTGCTGGCCACCCCGTTCTTCCTCATCTTCGGCTGGCTGTCCGACAAGATCGGCCGCAAGTGGATCATCCTCGGCGGCTGCGTCATCGCCGCGGCCACCTATTTCCCGATATTCAAGGCCATCACTCACTACGGCAACCCGGCCCTGGAGCAAGCCATCGCCAACTCGCCGGTCGTCGTCGTCGCCGACCCGAACTCCTGCCACTTCCAGGTCGACCCGAGCGGCACCCGCAAATTCCCGTCGTCCTGCGACATCGCCACCCGCATGCTGACCAACGCCTCGGTCAACTACACGACCGTCGAGGCGCCGGCCGGCACCGTGGCGCAGATCAAGGTGGGCGACAAGGTGATCAATGCCTTCAACGCCACCATGACGCCGGATGGCCTGGACTTCGTGGCCGACGACAAGGCCCGCCAGACCGCGCTCAACAAGGAAGTCGTCGCCACCCTGAAGTCGGCCGGCTACCCTGAAAAAGCCGATCCGAGCCAGCTCAACAAGCCGATGCTCGTGCTGCTGCTGTTCATCCTGGTGATCTACGTGACCATGGTGTACGGCCCGATCGCGGCCATGCTGGTCGAGATGTTCCCGACCCGTATCCGCTACAGCTCGATGTCCCTGCCCTACCACATCGGTAACGGCTGGTTCGGCGGCCTGCTGCCGACCATCTCGTTCGCCCTGGTGGCGGCCAACGGCAACATCTACTACGGCCTCTGGTATCCGATCATCATCGCCCTGATCACCGTCGTGATCGGCGCCTTCTTCGTTCGCGAAACCAAGGACAACAACATCTACGCCACCGACTGACGCGCAGGCGACTGTCGGAAATGAAAATGCCGCTGGAAACAGCGGCATTTTTTTTGTCACATCGGTCAACTGCTTGGATATGGACGCCAGGCTTTCCGCGCGCCCGGCTCGCGCCCCCGTGGCCGTGAAAAGCGCGACTGTGACGAACCGGGGGAGGATGCGGGGCGCCTGCGTCAGCCCTGCTCCGACACCTGTGCGGCCCGAACCAGCTGGGGCGCCAGGCGATCGACGAAGCCTTCCATGCTGATTTCGCGGAGGTCGACCGCCTTGGCGCCGCCGCCTGCGACGAAGGTGACATCCGTGATGCCGATCACCCCAAGGACCAGCCGCAGATAGTGCGTCGCCAGGTCGCGGTCGCGAATGGGCGACCGCTCGTCGTAGACGCCGCCCGATGCGATCAGGACGGTCGCCTTCTTGCCCGTGACGAGACCGCGGCCATCGAATCCGAGGGTGATCCCTTTGCGTACGATGTGATCGATCCACGCCTTGAGTACGGCCGGTACGTTGTAGTTATAGACGGGTGTCGCGATGACGATGTGATCGGTGGCCAGCACTTCCTCGACCAGCTCGTCCGAGAGCTGCAAGGTAGTTTTCATTTCGGCCGAATGGTGCTCCGCAGGCGTGAAATAGGCGTCGAGCCACGGCGCGTTGACGAATTCGAGTCCGGTCCGCATCAGGTCACGCTCGATGATCCGTGCACCGTCGCGCGTCTTGCGCCACTCGGCCACAAAGCGGCGTGTCATGTTGCGAGAGATGGATTGTTCGCCGCGCGGGCTCGATTCGATGACCAGAAGTGTGCTCATTGCGTTTTCCTTCATAAAATGGGCGCCAGACCCGAGGGCGCCAATATATCGCTCGACCTCCATGTGCGGAAGCGATTAAAATCCGATGGAAAACATCGATGTTATAGATGGATTATCCTCGGGTGCGATGTGATTGGCAGCCTTACTCTCGACCAGCTTCGAATCCTGGTCACTATCGTGGACACTGGCAGCTTTTCCGCGGCCGGGCGGCAGCTTGGCCGCGTGCAGTCGGCCATCAGCCAGGCCGTGCGCACACTGGAGGACGTGCAAGGGGTTGTGCTATTCGATCGGCGTTCGCATCGGCCAGCGTTGACCGAGGTCGGGCGCGTACTCGTGGAGCACGCACGCCTGGTACTCGCAAGTGCGGACAGGTTTGAAGCAATTGCCTCCGGCGCAAGAAAAGGGCTGGAGCCGGAACTCGTGATAGCGATCGATCCACTCGTCCCGACCGGCCCGCTGACCGATAGCTTGGCGGCATTGAGCACCACATTTCCTACGCTGCCAGTCAGCTTCTCCACGGAAGGCTTGGGCGGATCGCTGCGCCGCCTGCGATCCGGCGCTGCGGCGATCGGCATTTGCCTGCTTCTTCCGTCTCCCCCCATGATGTGACCGCTTATCCTCTGTTGCGCATCGGCCTGCAAGCGGTCGTGGCGCCCCAGCATCCGCTTGCGGCGCTCGGTCGTCCTGCAACCCAGGCCGACCTCGCGCCTTACGTGCAGCTTGTCCTGTCGGATCCCGTCGGCGCCGAGGGCGCAAACTATGGCGTGTGCAGCGCCAGGGTATGGCGCTTCGTCGATCTTGGCCGACGCCTTGATTTCCTGCTTTCCGGATTCGGGTGGTGCCGCATGCCCGACTACCTCGTCACTGGTTTGATTGCATCTGGACAGTTGGTCGCGCTTCAGATCGAAGACGATCCGACGCCGCGGGAAGGATTGACGATATATGGCGCCCACAGGCGCGATCGCGTGCCAGGCCCCGCCGGACAATGGCTGCTGGAAGACCTGCGGCGACGTCTGGTTTCCGCCTGAGAAGCGCAAGTCGGATCAATGAAACTGGGCTTGGCCGCGCGGCAGAGACAATTCCCGACCCAGCGTCTTGCTCAGTCCGCCTGGCTCACCAGGTAAGCACAGCGCCGCGCCCCCGCCAGCTGGTGCTCGATCCTCACCACATTCACCCCCGGCCCGAGCACGCGCCGGAACACGTCCAGCTCCGAGCGGCAGAACTGCTGGCAGGACTGTGCCGCGGCGCAGATCGGGCAATGGTTTTCGAGCAGCAGCATGCTGCCGTCCGCGCGCGGCTCGACCTCGGCCATGTAGCCTTCCAGCGAGCGCGCCTCGGCCAGGGCCACCACCTGCTCGTCCAGCGTCGTCGTGGGATCGACACGGCTGCGGTAGGCGCGCTCGCTGCTCTCCTCGCGTGCCACGATCAACTTTTCCAGCCCGGCTTCGCCGAACAGCGCGCGCACGCCCTCGATCAGGTCGAGCGTCAACTCGGCATGCCGGTCGGGGAAGCGCGCATGGCCGGACTCGGTGAGCTGCCAGCGCCGCACCGGCCGGCCGACCTTGCCCGGCGTGTCGAGAAAGCTCACCAGCCCCTTTTCCACGCCCAGCTCGAGCTGGCGCCGCACGCCCATCGCCGTCATGCCGAGCAGTCCGGCGAGCGCCTGCGCGGTCTGGGCGCCGCGCGTCTTCAGCATCATCAGTACCTGGTCGAACGTATTCATTTGGTCTCCACGTTCAGCGCGATTGCGCCGTCGACGGCGCGTCCACTCCAGTTGCGCAGGGCCAGCGCCGCCCACGCCGCCAGCAGGCCGCCGACGATCAGCACGAGCCGGGTATCGACCAGGGTCAGCACGCCGCCCGCCAGCGCCATCACGATGTTCGCCAGGCAGAAGATGGTCGAGAGCAGGCCCATGACCGCGCCTTGGCCGTGCGCGGCGAACTGGTCGGCGGCCCAGCCCTGCATCGTGGCGTTGTAGTAAGCGTGCGGCAGGCCGAACAGGACGATCGCCACCAGGCCGATCCACAGGTTGCCGAGGCCCACCGCCAGGACTGCCGCGGCAGCGAGCCCCGCATGGCCGCTGGCCCGGCGCCGCG
>DOUW01000272.1 GCA_003520365.1 Massilia sp. | reverse complement strand
TGCTGGGCCAGCGCGCCGGCCGCTTCGGCCTCTTCCGCCACCTTGCGCGCGTGCTCGAGCAGGCTGGCGCCGAACTCGGTCAGCACCAGCTTGCGCGTCGTGCGCTGCAGCAGGCGTTCGCCCAGACGCGCCTCGAGCAGCGAGATGCGGCGCGAGACGGTCGACTTGGGCAGGTTCACCCGGACGGCGGCCTTGCTGAAGCTGCCGGCCTCCACGATGCGTGCGAACAGCAGCAGGTCATTCGGTTCGACTTCCATGAGATTGTTCCACTGACTGAATAATGTTATCCATTCTAGCGGCTTCTGGCTCGATTTTGGAACTGCTAAAGTAGCGCTTATCGAACGACAACCCTTCACGAAAAAGGAAGCCACCATGAACATCCTGCAGATCACCTCCAGCCTGCGCGGCGCCCAGTCCGAATCGACCCGCGTCGCCAACAGCATCGTCGCCAAGCTGGTCGCCGCCAACCCGGACGCGACTGTCGTAACCCGCGACCTGGCGCGCGATCCGCACCCGACGCTGGACGAAGCCGTCCTGGGCGCCCTGTTCACCCCGGCGGACCAGCGCACTGCCGAGCAGGCCGCCCGCGTGGCACTGGACGACGCGCTGATCGCCCAGGTGCAGGCCGCCGACGTGGTCGTGATCGGCGCGCCGATGTACAACTTCGGCATCCCGGTGCAGCTGAAGAGCTGGTTCGACGCCATCGCCCGTGCCGGCGTGACCTTCCGCTACACCGAGAACGGTCCGGAAGGCCTGCTGAAGAACAAGAAGGTGTTCGTTACCACCTCGCGCGGCGGCGTCTACCCGGTCGAGGCCGATCCGCAAGTGCCTTTCGTGCGCATGCTGCTGAACTTCCTGGGCATGACCGACCATACCTTCGTGTACTCGGCCGGCCAGTCCATGGGTCCTGACGCCGCGGCCAAGGGCCAGGCGGAAGCGGACGCTGCGGTCGACGCGGCCCTGGCTTAAACACCTTACGCAACAGCCGCTCCGGCGGCGCAGAACAGGAGAAGATGATGACCCAGGTAGTGAACACCCAATCCGTGACGAAGCCGCGTGGCGTCGAACGCGTGATCGCCGGACAGTACGTGATGGACGGCGCCGGCGTGAAGATCAACCGCGTCCTCACCGGAACCCTGCAGCGCCGCCTCGATCCCTTCCTGATGCTGGACGCGTTCGGCAGCGACAAGGCCGGCGACTACATCGCCGGCTTCCCGGAGCACCCGCACCGCGGCTTCGAGACCGTCACCTACATGCTGGCCGGCCGCATGCGCCACCGCGACAGCGCCGGCAACGAAGGTCTCGTGACCGACGGTGGCGTGCAGTGGATGACGGCCGGGCGCGGCGTGATCCACTCCGAGATGCCCGAGCAGAACGAGGGCCTGATGGAAGGCTTCCAGCTGTGGTTGAACCTGCCCGCGAAGGACAAGATGAGCGCGCCCTGGTACCGCGACATCCCGAACGAGGAAGTGCCGCGCTTCACGCTGGAATCCGGCGCCACCGTGCAGGTCATCGCCGGCAGCAGCCACGGCGTGGCCGGCGCCGTGCAGCGCGACGGTACCGAGCCGCTCTACCTCGACATCGCGCTGCCGGAAGGCGCGACCTTCGAGCAGCCGCTGCCGGCCGGGCACAATGCCTTCATCTACGTGTTCCGCGGCGAGGCGGTGGTGGGTGGCCGCGGCGTGCCGCAGACGCGCATGGCGATCTTCGACAACGCCGAAGGATCGGACGGCGTGGCGATCAAGGCGGTCCAGCCAACCCGCCTGCTGTTGATCGCGGGCCGTCCTCTGAAGGAACCGATCGCGCAGTACGGGCCCTTCGTGATGAATACCCAGGCCGAGTTGCACCAGGCCGTCGAGGATTTCCGTTCGGGGCGCTTCGCTTAGCGCGCCGAAGAACGCTCCCATGGCGCTTGAGCCGATTTGCCGAAACGCGGCCGGGCGGTCCTTGCATCGCCCGGCCGCGCTTGCGTTACACTTCCGTCATGTGCACTGCCCACCCTTCCCTGCCATGCCCCTGATGGACACCGTGCTCGACCTGCTCTCGAAAGCCAGCCACGCGCTGGGCTTCGAGACCATCGACCGCTTCCCCGCCGGCCACGCCTACGCGCGCACGCGCTGGGACCGCGGCTATTTCGACATCGCCTCCGACCTCAAGCCCGAGGCCATCGAGCGTTCGCTGTGCGAGTCGATCGCCAACACGCCGTCGGTGTTCGCCCACATCGTGAATCCGACCCCGGCCATGCAGCGCACCCTGCTCGGCGTGATCGACACCCGCCTGCGCCGCTCCTGCAGCGCGCCGACCGACCTGGTCGCCCTGCTGATCGAGGCCTACCGCAGCCCGCACACGCTGGAAGCACGGCCCGGCCTGCGCGCCGCCATCGAGGCGACGAACGGCATGGACATGCGCGAGCGCGTGCACGCGACCCTGGCCTTCCTGGGCGCGATGCCGGCGGCCTTCGACGTCATCGAGGCGCGCGACTGAGCGCCTGTCGCGACGCCGGGGACCACGGCGGGACCTCACGGGGGACCACGTCAGCGCGGGACCGGGTTTTCTTCCGCCGACCAGGTGACCGCGGCGATCTTCCAGCCCGCCTCGGTGCGGACCAGCTGCCAGCCCTCCTTGCCCCAGGCATTCTTGTAGTCGCCGCTCATGAAGGCGTAGTCGAACCAGACCTGCGCGACCTCGCCGTCGGTGTCGATGCGCACGTTGGAGAAGGTTTCGGATTTGACTTGCCTGGACCTGGCGATGCTTTCGATAAAGGCGCGCGGACTGGCGCGCTGGACCTTGGTGGCCCGGGGCATCTTCGGGTCCTTCAGCGCCCGGTTATACCTGTCGACACTGCCGTCGGTATAGACCACGTTCCAGGCGATGTCCTCGTGCAGGAACAGCCCCATGAAGCCGGCAACGTCCTTGTCGACGATCGCTTTTCCGAAGCGGTCGATCACGCCTTCGATCTGCTCCCTGTTCGACACTGAGTCCTGAGCGAAGGTCGACTGAGGCATGGAGACAGCCAGACTGGCGGCGAGCACGGCGGCGTAGCTTGCAACTCTCATCATTTCTCCTCATGCGAAGTTATGGCAACACATATTGCCACACCCTGGCATCTAAAACTTCTTCCCTGGAGAGATATTGTGGAAAGCTAGATATCGGATGAGGACTCTCGATGAAGCCGGTACGCCGGCCGCGCCAGGTTGCTCGGCACGTAGCGCTCGCGCAGGCGCATGAAGGGCGTCTCGACCAGCCGGTACAGGAGCCAGCCCGCCAGCACTGACAGCGCCAGCAGGGAGACGATCGCCACCTTCGTCTGCGGTCCGTAGCCGAGCGTGCTCAGGAACTGCGCCCCGAGCGCACTCACGCCGCGGTGGCTCAGGTAAATCGCGTAGGACCACAAGGCCAGGCTGGCGGCGCCGGGGATGCGCAGTTCGCGCAATCCCGACTTGTCCGACAGCGCGGCCAGGATCAGCAGGCCGAAGCCCAGGCCCAGCAGCGGATAGCCGAACACCGTCGGCGCGAAGCCGTAGCGGTCGTCGAGAAAGCGCCAGAAGACGAATCCCGTCACGGCCAGGCCGGCGAGCAGCCACAGCCTGCCGTGACGCGTCAGCGCGGTCCAGGCGTGCGGATGGCGGTTCTTCACCAGCGCGAGGGCGACGCCGGCCACCAGTTCGTCGAGGCGGCATAAGCTCGAGTAATAAATGAGCTTGTAATAGAAGTAAATCCCATACTTTTGGGGGTCGACCTGGGCGCTCCAGAGCCAGGCGCGCAACAGCATGCCGCCGATCATGACAGCCCCGATGACGATCCAGGCCATCGAGATGCGCAGGCGCAGCGCCGCGCCCAGCATCGCCAGCGCGGGCAGCAGCAGGTAAAACTGCTCCTCGATGGCCAGCGACCAGCTGTGCGAAAAGGCGGTGCCCGGTTCGAGGCCGAGATTCTGCGTGAAGCTCAGGTAGCGCCACAGCGGCAGCAAGGGCGCATTTTCACGGAAAGCTGGCCACAGGAAGTAGACCGCCAGCACCACCCAAAAATTCGGCAGCGTGCGCAGCAGGCGGCGCGCATAGAAATGCTTCAGCGACAGGCCCTCGCGGCTGGCTAGCGCGGCGAAGATCTGGTTGCCGATCAGGTAGCCCGACAGCGCGAAGAACAGGTCGACCCCGGTCCAGCCAATGCGCCCGATCCAGCCGAACGTGTAGTCGTCGTTCGAGACGAAGAGCGTGTAGTGGTGCAGCACCACCAGGGTCACGGCCAGGGCGCGCAGGGTGTCGAGACCGTGCACGCGCGTACTGCGGGAAGGTGTCATTGCGTGGACAGGTTGCCGGGGTTGCCAGGGTTGCGAATGATGCCACGCGACACGCACGCGGGCCAAGGATTCCCGATAAAATGTGGCCACCGATATTTCCTTGGATCACCATTCGCATGAGCACCGCCCGCAACTTCCAGTTCAAATCCGTCAACTATACCGGCCTCGGCCAGGGTCCGCGCGTCATCATCATGGGTGCGACGCACGGCAACGAAATCTGCGGCACCGAGGCGATCAAGCGTGTGATGGCGGAACTCGACAGCGGCGCGCTGCGCATCGCGGCAGGCAGCGTCACCTTCGTGCCGGTCGTCAATCCCCTCGCCTACGCCAAGAACGAGCGCAACGGCGACCGCAACCTGAACCGCAACCTGTTCCCGAAAGACGACCCGCAGGACTTCGAGGACCAGGTCGCCAACTGGCTGTGCCCGCTGCTGGCCCAGCACGACGTGCTGCTCGACCTGCATTCCTTCAATGCCGCCCACGGCGAGCCCTTCGTGATGGTCGGCCCGGTCGACAACGACGGCGAACTGGAACCCTTCCGGCACGCCGAGAAAGAACGCGCGCTGGCGCGCCGCCTGGGCGTGCGCCGCTTCGTGACCGGCTGGATGGCGGCCTATGGCGGCGGCGTCCAGCGCCGCATGCGCGGCAACGCGGCGGAACTGGAAACCGTGCTGCGCTACGGCGTCGGCACCACCGAATACATGCGCACCACGGGCGGCTATGCGCTGACCCTGGAATGCGGCCAGCACCTCGACCCGAAAGCGCCGGAAGTGGCCTACCGCGCCATCGTCAACACCCTGGCCCACCTGCAGCTGATCGAGGCGCCGGACCCCGAACCGGTTCCCTTCGACGAGATGGAAGCGCTGCACATGGTCGCGGTGTACGACAAGCTCGACGCCGGCGACGGGTTCAGCCGCGCCTGGGCCAGCTTCGACCCGGTGATCGAGGGCGAGCAGATCGGCACCCGCGCCGACGGCACCCCGGTCTTGGCGGAGTTCAGCGGCCGCATCCTGTTCCCGGACGCAAAGGCCGGCGCGAACTCGGAGTGGTACTACCTGACCCGCCCGAATCCGGAATTCGGCCGCGGCTAAGCATCTTCCTCCCGCTCGAAGGCGGCGTCGGCCCGCGCCTTCGAGCGGCCAACAGGCTCTTCGGAGTCCAACCATCCCTGCTGCGATACGCCCATGCGCCCACCTCGACGCTTCCCGCTCTCGATGCAACGCCGTCACCTCATGCTTGCGCTTGCCTCCCTGCCGCTTGCCGCAGCCGCGGCGCCGACGACTGTCAGCGCCGATTTCGCCGCCGCCGAAGCCGCCCTGGGCGGCGAGCTCGGCGTGGCCGCCATCGACACCGGCACCGGGCGCACGATCGGGTATCGCCAGGAGCAGCGCTTCCCGATGTGCAGCACGTTCAAGGTCGTGCTGGCGGCGGCCGTGCTGGCACGCGAAGCCAGGGAGCCCGGCTTGCTCGACCGGCGCGTGTCCCTGCCGAGGTCGGTCTTTGTCGACTGGTCGCCGATCACCGGCAAGCACGTCGACGGCGAATTGAGCGGGGCGCAGTTATGCGCTGCGACCTTGCAATACAGCGACAACACCGCCGGCAATATGCTGCTGCGCGAAGTGGGCGGTCCGGCGGGATTGACGCGCTACGCGCGCNNGCTGGGAAACCGAGCTGAACACGGCAACGCCCGGCGACGAACGGGATACCACGACGCCGCTGGCAATGGCGCGCACGCTGCAGAAGCTGTTGCTGCTGGACGGCTTGCCGCTGGCCGGGCGACACGCCTTGCGTGACTGGATGCTGGGCAACACAACGGGCGCCGCGCGCATCCGCGCCGGCGTGCCGGCCGGCTGGCCAGTCGCCGACAAGACCGGCACCGGCAGCTACGGCAGCGCCAGCGATATCGCGGTGATCTATCCGTCGGGCAAAGCACCGATCGTGCTGGCCATTTACACCCGACAGTCGGAGAAAAACGCCGACGCGCGCAATGATATTATTGCCGAAGCAGCAAAGATCGCCGTCAGCGCCTGCGCGTAATAAGTCCCTTGCATAAGCTCCTCGGCAATCCGGACCCTGCGTGCGGACGCAGTCATCACAGGTCGCACGACAGGGAATCCGAAAGCGAGGGGAAATGGAACGTTCGTCAGCCGGATGGGGCAGCGGCCTGATCGGGGTCATCATCTTCAGCGGGTCACTCCCCGCGACCCGGGTTGCCGTCGTCGATTTCTCCCCGATGTTCCTCACCTCGGCGCGCGCCGTGATTGCCGGCCTGCTCGGGGCGATGTTCCTGATCGGACTTCGACAGACGCTGCCGTCGAAGAAGGAGCTCGTCCCGCTGCTGGTTGTTTCCCTCGGCGTGGTCCTTGGCTTTCCTCTCCTCACCGGATTCGCGCTCCAGCACATCACCGCCGGCCATTCGATCGTCTTCATCGGCCTGCTGCCCCTGGCGACCGCCCTCTTCGGCGTCCTGCGCGGCAGCGAGCGTCCCAAGCCGGCATTCTGGGCATTTTCCATCCTGGGTGCGGCAGCGGTGGCTGGCTTCGCGCTCTTCACGAGCGGCGGCGGCTCCATGCTTGGCAATGCGCTAATGGTGGCCGCCATTCTCCTTTGCGGGCTGGGTTATGCGGAAGGCGCCACGCTGTCGCGCCGCCTGGGCGGATGGCAGGTCATTTCCTGGGCCCTGCTGTTGTCGCTGCCGGCGATGGCCATCATCGCCATGTTAACCGCACCCATCGTGTGGAATTCGGTCGGCGCGCCGGCCTGGATCAGCCTCGCCTACGTGTCGGTCTTCAGCATGCTGGTCAGCTTCATCTTCTGGTATCGCGGCCTTGCGCTGGGCGGCATCGCCAGGGTTGGCCAATTGCAGCTCCTGCAACCCTTCTTCGGCCTGGTCCTGGCGGCGGCATTCCTGGGCGAAGCGATCTCGTGGGGCATGATCGCCTCGACGCTGGTCGTCGTCGCGTGCGTTGCCGGGGCCAAGCGTTTTACCTAGAGCGCCTGTCACCTGGAGCACCTGCCAGCGCCGTCCGGCCAGTGCGGCTAGAATCTGGTCAGGCATGCAAGCCAAACCGAATACCAAGGAGAAATCGATGACCGACCAGCAGAAGCACGACGTGTACGAACCGCCGAAAGTCTGGACCCCGACCGCGTCCGGCGGCAACTTCGCCAACATCAACCGCCCGGTCGCCGGCGCCACCCACGAGCAGGAGCTGCCGGTCGGCAAGCATCCGCTGCAGCTGTATTCGCTCGCGACGCCGAACGGCGTGAAAGTCACCATCCTGCTCGAAGAGCTGCTGGCCCTCGGCCACAGCGGCGCCGAATACGACGCCTGGCTCATCAAGATCAACGAAGGCGCCCAGTTCTCCAGCGGCTTCGTCGCCGCCAACCCGAACTCGAAGATCCCGGCCCTGGTCGACCGCAGCGGCGACAAGCCCCTGCGCGTGTTCGAATCGGGCTCGATCCTGGTGTACCTGGCCGAGAAGTTCGGCGCCTTTCTGCCGAAGCACATCGCGGCGCGCACCGAGACCATGAACTGGCTGTTCTGGCAGATGGGCTCGGCGCCTTTCGTGGGCGGCGGCTTCGGCCATTTCTATGCCTACGCGCCCGAAAAGTACGAGTACCCGATCAACCGCTATGCGATGGAAACCAAGCGCCAGCTCGACGTGCTCGACCGCCAGCTGGCCGAACACCGCTACGTGGCCGGCGACGAGTACACCATCGCCGACATGGCGATCTGGCCCTGGTACGGCCAGCTGGTGCAGGGCCATCTCTACAACGCCGGCGAATTCCTGTCGGTGCACGAGTACAAGCACGTGCGCCGCTGGGCCGACGAGATCGCGGCGCGTCCGGCCGTGATCCGCGGGCGCAAGGTCAACCGCGTGTTCGGCAAGCCGGAAGACCAGGTGCCGGAACGCCACGACGCGTCCGACCTGGGCTGATCCGCCCCGCCCTTCGCGGCGGGGTTTGGAGCGCCTGACAAGGACCCATGTTCAGGCGCGCGTGCGGCGGCGGGCGGCGCCGATGGCGGTCATGCCGGCCGCGAGCAGTGCCAGCGACGCCGGTTCCGGAACGTCGGCGGGCGCATCGGGGAGGACGAAGTGCATCTCCGCGATCTGGCCCACATACTCGAATGCGCCGGGCAAGCGCGTGTAGTTGCACGAGCCGCCATTCTGCCGGCTGCATTCGGCCAGGCCCGTGTAGCGCTCGAAGCGGAAGAAAGTGGAAGTTGAACTGTTGAGCTTTGGCAGTTCGTCGAAATCGTGAACGTCGTTGAAGAGGGGCGTTCCCGTTGCCGAGATATACAGGTAAACAGCGCTGTAGGCGCGTTCCAGCCGCTCTCCGTCTGCGCTCGTCACGAAGCGGCCCGAGTCATTTACCAGGAAATAGTCCGCTCCCGTCGAGTCAAAGTAGGAGGACTGGTTGCGGACCAGTCCGGACTGCGTCCCGCCGCCCGTGGCGTCGGGGATGAGACTGTACGCCCCGAACTCGCCGGAGAAGCTGGCCTGGAGGATCACGGGCGAACCGAGAACAGGCGCGTAGTTTGTGCATGTGCCATCGCGAAAGACGCTGCAACCGCTATAAGTGTGCACTTCGTCGCGGACGCTGCCGGCATTGTTTTCGTACCTGTGGGGCTGCCCGGCAACATCGAAGGTCAGCGTTCCCGCGAAGGGTTTGCCGGCGTAATCGCCGTTGACGGTATCCCCTGGATGGGGCGTATAGGGCAAAACGAGCGTACCGGAAAAACCGATCGTGACCGGTGCGGCCATTGCCTGGCTACCAGCGAGGGAAAGAGCTGCCGCAGCCAGCGCGAAACGAAGATGCATGTGTGCTCCAAATGTCAGTGATGTCATTACACAAACATTATGACATTTCAACAATATTTGAGCTAGTAAATATTCCTCGCCGTCATGCGCCGCGCCTGCGCGAATGATCACTAAGCCGGCAGCCAGCGTCGCCTGCATATCGACGCACCTATCCATTACCATCAAGGCAACAGAAGGGTATTCTCAGGCGCTCCTGATCGACCGCCCGCGCTTCCCGCAGGTCTCAATCGACCTGCCTCAACGCGTAGCGCCCGCGCCCCTCCTTCTTCGCATGGTAGAGCGCCGCGTCGGCCGCGGCGCCCAGGCCCTCGGCCCCGATGTCGGCGCCGCCGCTGTAGGCCAGGCCGATGCTGGTCGAGACCTTCCATTCGCCCTGCTCGAGCAGCATCGGCCGCGCGAAGGCCTGCAGGATCTTGGCCGCCACCAGGGCCGCCTCCTCGGCCGACTTCAGGCCTTCCAGGATCACCGTGAACTCGTCGCCCGCCAGGCGGCAGACGGTATCGGTGGCGCGCACCGCGGCCTTTACGCGCTGCGCGAATTCGTGCAGCACGGCGTCGCCGGCGGCGTGGCCCAGGGTGTCGTTGACCTGCTTGAAATG
>DOUW01000463.1 GCA_003520365.1 Massilia sp. | reverse complement strand
CCCGGCAAAGTGCGATGAACCAAACAAAAAGCCCAGCCATGGAGGCTGGGCTTTTTGCGCGGACTGCTTTTTACTGATAGTTGGTGCCGGCTGCCGGTTTCGAACTGGCCACCTGATGATTACAAATCAACTGCTCTACCAAATGAGCTAAGCCGGCGTAATCTGTACGGCTGGGATTATACCGTCATTTAATCCGCGTCAGCGTCGGACGGCCGCCTTTTTTCGGCGGTTCCTTGTTGTCGTCGTCGGAAGAATGCGACACCTCTGGCGCCGTCGCTTCGCTGGCGCTGGCAGGCACGGCGGACAGGCTCGGGGCCGGCGTTGCTTCTTCTTCCGGCGTGGCCATCTCGGCCGCCGTGACGCTGACGTCGAAGGCCATGCCCTGGCCGTTCTCGTTGGCGTAGATCGCCAGCACGTTCTGCACCGGGACGTAGATCTCGCGCGACACGCCGGCGAAGCGGGCGCGGAAATGGATCGCGTCGTTGTCCATCTTCAGGCCCGAGGTGGCGCCGTAGCTGATGTTGAGGATAATCTCGCCCTTCTTGACGTATTCCATCGGGACCGTCGTGGCCGAGTCGACCCGCACCGCAAGATAGGGCGTGTAACCGCTGTCGGTGCACCACTCGTAGATGGCGCGCAGCAAATAGGGCTTGGTGGAAATCTCAGGCATGTGCAAATGGGTGTTGTTGGGTCCAACGAGGCGCGGGCCGCCAAGGCGGACATGCCGGCCTTGCTATTCGGCGTGCATACGCGGAACGCCAGTTTACTGCGATTCGCCAAAAGGCGGCGCAAACTGGGATATCAGGGGTGCTGGGTCAGCAAGGTGCGACAGCAAGGTAGTGGCGTGGGGCCAATACCTTGCTGCGCTAACTTGTCGATGTCGACGTCACCGATTAACGGCGCATCACCTTTTCCGACGGGGTCAGCGCTTCGATGTAGGCAGGGCGCGAGAAGATGCGCTCGGCGTACTTCATCAGCGGCGCTGCCGTCTTCGACAGCTCGATACCGTAGTGGTCCAGGCGCCACAGCAGCGGTGCGATCGCCACGTCCAGCATCGAGAACTCGTCGCCCAGCATGTACTTGTTCTTCAGGAACAGCGGGGCCAGCGTGGTCAGGCGGTCACGGATTTCGGCGCGCGCCTTGTCGTGGGCCTTCTCGTTCGTCTTGTTGCGGTCGCTTTCCAGGACGTGCACGTGGACGAACAGTTCTTTTTCGAAGTTGAACAGCATCAGGCGGGCACGGGCGCGCATCAGCGGATCGGCCGGCATCAGCTGCGGGTGCGGGAAGCGCTCGTCGATGTACTCGTTGATGATGTTCGATTCGTACAGGATCAGTTCGCGTTCGACCAGGATCGGCACCTGGCCATACGGGTTCATCGTCGAAATGTCTTCCGGCTTGTTGAAGAGGTCGACGTCGCGCACCTCGAAATCCATGCCCTTTTCGAACAGGACCAGGCGGCAGCGTTGGGAGAACGGGCACGTGGTGCCGGAGTAGAGAACCATCATGGTTTATAGTTCCTTAAGAAACAAAGGGGTGAAGCGCCGAGCGACTCACCCCGAAAAATGATTGCCCGTATTATAGCCAAGCGGGCAATGAAAACGAATTACTTCACATCTTTCCAGTACGAAGCGTTCAAACGCCAGGCCAGGAAGGCGAAAATCGACAGGAAAATCAGGACGATAACACCGAGTTTCTTGCGGGTACCTTGCGCCGGCTCAGCCATCCAGCTCAGGTAGGCAACCAGGTCGGCAGTCGCGGTGTCGAACTCCTGGACGTTCATCGTGCCCGGCGTCACCTGCTCGAAACCGGCGAACTTATGGATCGTCTTGTTGGCGTCGTGAGGATCCGGCGCTTCCGTCATTTTTACTGTACGGATACCCTGCAACTGCCACATGGCATGCGGCATCGCCACGTTCGGCAGCACCATGTTGTTCCAGCCGGTCGGGCGGGTGTCGTCCTTGTAGAAGGTGCGCAGGTAGGTGTACAGGTAGTCGGCGCCGCTGCCGGCCGGCGAAGATTTCGCACGGGCGATCACCGACAGATCCGGCGGCACCGCGCCGAACCAGGCTTTCGCATCGGCCGGGCGCATGGCCGTCGTCATCATCTCGCCCACTTTGTCGGCTGAGAACAACAAATTGTTCCTGATCTGGTCCTCCGACAGGCCCAGGTCGCGCAGGCGGTTGTAGCGCATCGCACTGGCCGAGTGGCAGTTCAGGCAATAGTTGACGAACAGCTTGGCGCCGTTCTGCAGCGAGGCCATGTCGTGGCGCTCCGGTGCGCGGTCGAGCGGGAAGCCGCCTTCGGCCGCGAATGCCAGTCCCGGCAACAGCGCCAGGATCGCGATCAGTTTCTTCGTGAAGTTCATGGTTGTCCTTGGCTTGTCCGTTGATCAATGCGGATGGAAAGTCACGCGCTTGGGCAGCGGCTTGAAGCGGCCGGCCGCGCTCCACCACGGCATCAGGAGGAAGAAGCTGAAGTACAACAGGGTGCACACCTGCGAAATGATGGTGTACGCCGGGGTCGGCAGCTGGGTACCGAGGTAGCCCAGGGCGATGAACGAGATGCCGAACAGCGCATACACCCACTTGTGCCAGTCCGGACGGTAGCGGATCGACTTCACCGGCGAGTGGTCCAGCCACGGCAGGAAGGCGATGATCACGACCGACGAGCCGAACAGCACTACGCCCCAGAATTTCGCTTCCAGCACCTGCGGCAGCATGCCGACGATCAGCAGCAGGGCAATCACGGCGATCGCCACCTTGGCCTTGAACGACAGGCGCGACTTCATCCAGATGAACACGACATACAGGGCAATCGCCGCCATCAGCACGTACATGAAATCGGCGGTGGTGGCGCGCAGCACCGAGTAGAACGGCGTGAAGTACCAGGTCGGCGCGATGTGCGGCGGGGTCTTCATCGAGTCGGCCGGGATGAAGTTGTTGTACTCGAGGAAGTAGCCGCCCATCTCAGGTGCGAAGAACACGACTGCCGAGAAAATCAGCAGGAACACCGAGACGCCGAAGAAATCCTTGGTCGTGTAGTAAGGGTGCGACGGGATCGCGTCCACCGGATGGCCGTCGGCGCCGATGGTGTCCTTGACTTCGATGCCGTCCGGGTTCGAGGAACCCACTTCGTGCAGCGCGATCAGGTGCGCCGCCACCAGGCCCAGCAGCACCAGCGGCAGGGCGATGACGTGGAAGGCGAAGAAGCGGTTCAGGGTCGCGTCCGACACCACATAATCGCCGCGGATCCACAGCGACAGGTCCGGTCCGATGACGGGGATCGCACCGAACAGGTTGACGATCACCTGGGCGCCCCAGTACGACATTTGGCCCCATGGCAGCAGGTAGCCGAAGAAGGCCTCGGCCATCAGGCACAGGAAGATCGCGAAGCCGAACAGCCAGATCAGCTCGCGCGGCTTGCGGTAGGAGCCGTAGAGCAGGCCGCGGGTCATGTGCAGGTAGACGATGATGAAGAAGGCCGAGGCGCCGGTCGAGTGCATGTAGCGCACCAGCCAGCCCCAGGGTACTTCGCGCATGATGTATTCGACCGAGCCGAAGGCGAGGTTCGCGTCCGGCTTGTAATGCATCGTCAGGAAGATGCCGGTGACGATCTGCAGCACCAGCACCAGCATCGCCAGCGAGCCGAAGATGTACCAGACGTTGAAGTTCTTCGGGGCGTAGTAGCGGCCCCATTGGTCGTACCAGAGTTTCGACAGCGGGAAGCGGTCGTCGATCCAGGCCAGCGCGCGGTGGCCGGCCGGCGCGGTGGCCGGCAGCTTGGTTTCCTTGAATGGGCCGCCCATGTTATGCCTCCCCTTTTTCGTCTTTGCCGATCACGATCTTGTTGTCGGACAGGTACATGTACGGCGGCACGTCCATGTTGGTCGGGGCCGGCTTGTTCTGGAACACGCGGCCGGCCAGGTCGAACGTCGACCCATGGCAGGGGCAGAGGAAGCCGCCGTGCCAGTTGTCGGGCAGGTTGGGCTGCGGACCTTCGGCGAAACGGGAAGAGGGCGAGCAGCCCAGGTGCGAGCAGATGCCCACGGTGACCAGGACTTCCTTGTGCTCGGGGCGGGCGCGGTATTCGTTTTTCGCGTACTCCGGCATGTCGAGCTGGTAGATCTTCTCGGAGTTCGGATCGGCGAGGAGCGCGTCGTTCTTCGGGAGGCTGGCCATCATTTCCGGCGTGCGGCGCAGGATCCAGACCGGCTTGCCGCGCCATTCGACGACCTTCATTTCGCCGGGCTTGACGTCCGAGATGTCCACTTCGACCGGAGCGCCGGCCGCCTTGGCCCGCTCGGATGGTTGGAACGTGCTGACCAGGGCGCCTGCCGTGGCTACACCGACGACCCCGCCCGCCGCGCATGTAGCGACGAGCAAGCCGCGCCGGCCTGAATCGACCTGCTTTTCATTACTCATACCAACCCCACTCCGTGAAATTACGAAACTTTAGAATCAATAAAGAGCTTGCAGCAACACAAAATTATATGTGAATGGCAATCTTTATTGGAGAAAAAATATTACGTGCGCAGCAATAAGGGGACAGGCGTCCCGTTGGCAACCGATGCTGCGCTGCAGATCAGCCATCCTGCATGCAAGCAGGGCATGCATCCGGAGTAGACAGCCGGGTGTGGAACCCGGCGCGTGCGTACAGCATCCAAGGGCTTTGCGGTATCATCGCTTTGGCTATTTCAACAAGAACCTTAATCAAAAACAGGAGAAACGCAATGGCGATGATGGAAGAGTTTAAAAAATTTGCGATGCGCGGCAATGTGATCGACCTGGCGGTCGGCGTGATCATCGGCGGTGCCTTCGGGCGCATCGTCGATTCGCTGGTCCAGGACGTCATCATGCCGCCCATCGGCCGCCTGTTCGGCGGCCTCGATTTCGCCAGCTACTATATTCCCCTGAACGGCCAGGCCTATGGGCTGGCGCTGGCGGAAGCGAAAAAAGCCGGCGCCGTGATCGCCTACGGCAACTTCATCACCATCTTGCTGAACTTCATCATCCTCGCCTTCATCATCTTCCAGATGGTGCGCCTGATGAACCGCCTGCGCCAGCGCGTCATGCCCGAGGAAGCAGCCAAGGCGCCGGCCACGCCCGAAGACATCGTGCTGCTGCGCGAAATCCGCGATGCGCTGCGCGATCCCGCCCGCCCTGGACCGACCCAGTGAAAGATCTTCCCAACACAAGCCAGCCCGGCACGGCGCGCCGGCTCTGGCTGCTGTTCGCCCAGGCGGTCACGATCGTGCTGGCGATCTATTTCGTCCTCACCGTGTTCCGTCCTGACTGGCTGGGACGTGCGCCCATCCAGGTGCCGGTCGGGCCGAAGGCCAGCACGGTGCCGGTGCTGCAGGCGCAATCGGTACCGGCCGCCGGCAGCTACCGCGAAGCGGCCGGGCGCGCCATGCCCGCGGTGGTCAACATTTTGACCAGCAAGGCTTCGCGCGAAGCGCATCCGATCCTGAAAGACCCCTTTTTCCGCCGCTTCTTCGGCGACCGCCTGCCGCCCCAGGAGCAGCTGGCCAGCCTCGGTTCGGGCGTGATCGTCAGCGCCGAGGGCTACATCATCACCAACAACCACGTGGTCGAAGGCGCCGACGCGATCGAGGTCGGCCTGGCCGACGGACGCAAGGCTACGGCAAAAATCGTCGGCACCGATCCCGAGACCGATCTTGCCGTGATCCGCATCAAGGAGCGCAATCTGCCGGTGATGGTGCTGGGCCAGCCGGACGAGGCGCGCGTCGGCGACGTCGTGCTGGCGATCGGCAACCCCTTCGGCGTCGGGCAGACCGTCACCATGGGCATCATCTCGGCGGTGGGGCGCAACAACCTGCACATCAACCACTTCGAGAATTTCATCCAGACCGACGCCGCGATCAACTTCGGTAACTCGGGCGGCGCCCTGGTCGACACCCACGGCAACCTGCTGGGCATCAATTCGGCGATCTATTCGCAGACCGGCGGCTCGATCGGCATCGGCTTCGCCATCCCGGTCTCCACCGCGCGCACGGTGCTCGAGTCGATCATCAAGCACGGCCAGGTGGTCCGTGGCTGGATCGGCATCGAATCGCAGGACATCACGCCGGAACTGGCGGACAGCTTCGGCCTGGCGCGCAAGAGCGGCGCCATCATTGCCGGCGTGGTGCGCAACGGTCCGGCCGACCGTGCCGGCGTGCGCCCGGGCGACATCCTGCTCGCGGTCGAGGGCAAGCCGGTCGCCAGCACCGGCGACATGCTGAACCTGGTCGCCCAGCTCGAGCCGGGCGCCAAGGCGCGCCTGACGCTGATGCGCCAGAACCGGGAGGCGACGGTGGACGTCACGGTCGGCAAGCGCCCGCGCCAGAGCGACTAATTCATTACACTTTCCGGACTTTCCATGCACCTGCGTGACCTGACGCAATACCTGACCGAGCTCAAAGAAAACAACGCCCGCCCCTGGTTCATCATGAACAAACCGCGCTACGACATCCTGCGCGAAGAGTTCCATGACGTGGTCAGCGAGCTGATCCGCGAACTGGCGAAGTTCGACAAGCAGGTCGCCGCCTGCGACCCGAAGAAGGCGATGTTCCGCATCAACCGCGACATCCGTTTTTCCAACGACAAGACGCCCTATAAGACGCGCTTCTCGGCCGGCATCGCGCCGAACGACAAGCGCCGCCCGAGCGCCGGGGCCGGCCCGACTTATTATTTCCAGATCGAGGGCGACGGCACCCTGGGTTTCGGCGCCGGCGAATACCTGCCCCCAAGCCCGCGCCTGAAGGCGATCCGCGAACACATCGTCAACGATGCGACAGGGTTCGCCAAAATATTAAAGAATAAACACCTGCGCGCGACCTACCGCAGCCTGCTGGAAGAAGACAGCCTGCAGCGGCCGCCGAAGGGGTTCGATGCGGACCACCCGCACATCGAGTACATCAAGCTGAAAAGCTTTTTTGCCTGGACCGAGGTGCCCCTGGCCCTGAACAAGCCGGAGCAGCTGGTGCCGCAACTGGCGCGCGGATTCGAGGATGCGTTCGCGCTCGTCACCTGGCTGCGCGGCGTGACATATACGGAAGAAGAGTAAAAAGGAGGCGGCATGGCCTTGCAACACGCAGCATCGGGCGAACGGATCGCCTTGCAACGCGGCGAAGACGACATCGCCAATTTCACGTCGATCGCGCTGGCGAAGACCGAACACATGGAACTGATCCGATTGGTCGTTCCCAAGGACAAGCCGATGCCCGAGCACCGGGTCGAAGGCGAGATGACGCTGCTGTGCCTGGAAGGAGAAATCGCCTTCGACGCCCATGGCCGAACGATCGTCCTGCGTCCGAACGAAATGGTGTATCTGGCCGGCGGCGAACCGCACGCGATCCGCGCCAACGTCGACGCGGTGGCCCTGATGACCATCCTGCTGGGTCCGGTGCGCAGCGGCGGCCCGACCAGGGACCCGCGCGGGCAGGGCGGCTGATTCCGGTCGGCTGCGCGTTCAACCGACGCTGGATCAATCGGTCATCAATGATGAACGCGGTATCGGCCGTAGGGTGGGCACTCCGTGCCCACGCNNCGCGAACCGTCGAGCCACGTTGGCTCAATTTTTGTTGCTGCCTTCGGTATATCGAAACGCCTCCGACTGATCATTAGTAGGCGCTAACTTCAAGTATGCGGTGCGGCCCGAATCGAGCCAACACCGTTCACGGATCCGCGTGGGCATTCCGTGCCCACCCTACGGTCGAGCTTACGCCAACTCGTTCCTCGGATCGCGCGCCAGCAACTGCGCCACCATCTCTTTCGCATCGTAGCCATCGAACAGCACCGCCGCCACCGCATTGGTGATCGGCATGTCCACGCCCAGCCTGGCGGCCAGTTCGCGTACCGCCTTCGAGCACGGCACGCCTTCGGCGACGTGGCCCAGTTCGGCGACGATGGTGTCGAGCGGCTTGCCTTCGGCCAGCGCCAGGCCGACGCGGCGGTTGCGCGAAAGGTCGCCGGTGCAGGTCAGGATCAAGTCTCCCATGCCGGTCAGGCCCATGAAGGTGGAGGCTTGCGCGCCCAGCGCTTCGCCCAGGCG
>DOUW01000122.1 GCA_003520365.1 Massilia sp. | reverse complement strand
GGGCCGCCCTGCTCGCCTGCGACCTCGCCGACGAAGCGGCGGTGCGCGCCCTGCCCGGCCGCGCAGCCGAGGCCCTCGGCCGCGTGACTTGCATCGTCAACAACGCTTCGTTGTTCGAATACGACAACGCGACCACGTTTTCTCCGGCGCTGTTAATTGCGCACATGAGCGCGAACCTGGCCGCGCCCCTGCTGCTGGCCCAGGCCCTGCACGCGGCCACGCCGGAAAACAGCCAGGCGGCAGTGATCAACCTGCTGGACCAGAAACTGTACAATCTCAACCCGGATTTTTTGTCGTACACGCTGTCGAAGGCCGCGCTCGATACGGCCACGAAGATGCTGGCCCAGGCGCTGGCGCCGCAGCTGCGCATCGTCGGCGTGGCGCCCGGCATTACCATGGTGTCGGGCGACCAGAGCGAGGAAGGTTTCCAGCAGGCGCACACGGTGACGCCGCTGGGACGCTCCTCGACGCCGCAGGATATTGCCGATGCCGTCGTGTATGCGGCCTCGGCGCGCGCGCTCACCGGCACCACGCTGGTGGTCGACGGCGGCCAGCACCTGGTGCCGCTGGCGCGCGACGTGATGTTCCTTACCAAATAACTTATTAAGGCTTGTTATGCTGTCCGCCCTGTCCCACCCGAGCTTGCGCGATTGCCGCCGGCTGTTCCTGCGCAATTACGAAGTGATGATCAACATCGGCGTCCACGACTTCGAGAAGAAGGGCGAACAGCGCGTGCTGATCAACGTCGACCTCTACATCCCGCTGGCCGAATCGACCCCGAAGGCCGACCAGCTCGACGAAGTGGTCGACTACGATTTCATGCGCGAGACCATCGCGCGCCGCATGGCGCAAGGCCACGTGCACCTGCAGGAAACCCTGTGCGACGACGTCGTGCGCGCCATGCTGGCGCACCCGCGCGTGCGCGCGGCCTGCGTGTCGACGATGAAGCCGGACGTGTATCCCGACTGCGAAGGCGTCGGCGTGGAAGTATTCCAGATCAAGGATCAAGCATGAGTGCAGTAATGAACGAGGTCTCCGCAGAAGCAACGGACGCCAAAAAATTGGAAAAGATCGCGCACGAGAACAACAAGCTGCACAAGCGCTTGTGCCGCCTGGTGGGCCAGGCGATCGGCGACTTCAACATGATCGAAGATGGCGACAAGGTGATGGTCTGCCTGTCAGGCGGCAAGGACAGCTATGCCCTGCTCGACATCCTGATGACCCTGCGCGAGCGCGCGCCGATCCATTTCGACATCGTCGCGGTGAACCTCGACCAGAAGCAGCCGAACTTCCCGGCCGAGGTGCTGCCGGCCTACCTCGATAAACTGGGTATTCCGTACCACATCGAGAACCAGGACACCTACAGCATCGTCAAGCGCCTGATTCCGGAGGGTAAAACCACCTGCTCGCTCTGTTCCAGGCTGCGGCGCGGCATCCTGTACCGCGTCGCCGACGAACTCGGCTGCAACAAGATCGCGCTCGGCCACCACCGCGACGACATCCTCGAGACCTTCTTCCTGAACATGTTCTTCGGCGCGAAGATCAAGGGCATGCCGGCGAAGCTGGTGTCGGACGACGGCAAGCACATGGTGATTCGCCCGCTGGCCTACGTGAAGGAAGCGGATACCGAGCGCTATGCGGAAGTAAAAGGCTTCCCGATCATCCCGTGCGATTTGTGCGGATCCCAGGAAAACCTGCAGCGCAAGCAGATCAAGGCCATGCTGCGCGACTGGGAAAAGAAGCACCCGGGCCGCGTGGAAAACATCTTCTCGTCGCTCACGACAGTCGTCCCTTCGCACCTGATGGACCGCGACCTGTTCGGCTTTGTCGAACTGAAGACCGACGGCGTGCCGAACCCGAACGGCGACATCGCCTTCGACGAAGAGCCGTGCTCGACGCCGGCAAGCAATACGATTTCGCTGACCCAGCTCTAATCTAGCTCAGAGCGCGCTGGCGCGAAGCAAGCAGCGCGCCGATGAATAAGGCCAGCGCAGAAAACACCAACCCGCGCTGCAAGCCGCCGGGGCCGTCGGCGATCCAGCCGATCACCGACGGGCCGACGATCTGGCCCAGTGCGAACACGGTGGTAAAGGCGCTGATGCCGGACGACCACGCGTGCTGCGGCAGGTTGTGGCGCACCAGGGCGGTGGTCGAGGCCACCACCGACAAGAAAATCCCGCCGAACAGCAGGCCCGAGACGAACATCAGCGCCGGCGCGGCCGTCAGGGCCGGCAGGATCGTCGCCACGCCCAATAAGGCGTTCAGGATGGCCAGCGACTGGCCGCCCTTGAAGCGGTCCAGCATGCGCGCCCAGATCCGCGACGAGGCCATTACGGCCAGGCCCAGCGCCGTATAGAACAGCGTGACGGTGGCGCCATCCATCCCCTGCTCGCGCAGCAGGGCGATCACGAAGGTCATGTAACCGATATAGCCGACGCCAAACATCAGGTAGCCCAGCAAACCGAAGGCGAAGGCACGGGCCTTGAAGCCGCCCTGCCCGTTCGCGCTGGAGGCGGCGCCGTCGACCTGGCGCGCCGGCAGCGCCATCGCCAGCGTCGCCAGCAGGCACAGCGTCCCGAGCGCGATCCAGGCC